>NZ_CEZBFX010000098.1:0-19125 GCF_982964205.1 Roseofilum sp.
CAGAAAAAATGGCGCGATCGCCTGCCTTGTCTACACTCTACGATTCCGAAAAGCTAAAGCTTTTCGGAGAGTGACAGAAGAGGGGTATCATGAATTCACGGGTAAAGCTTGGGATGCTGTCGATAGCATTTACTATGATGCTCGTTGCTCCCTCTTATCTGCCAGAGTCGAGCGATCGCCATGGGAAGGGATATTAATCTCCGATCGCTTTCCCGTAGTCGCACAAGTGTTACTCAGATAACGGTCAGTCGCACGACAATATGGCATCATTGATCGGAATCCCTAGGGCCTAAACCCTAATTGGGATATTAACCTATTGAACTGTTTTAATATCATGAAATTTCCCTACTTCATCGGTAGCGTCATGGGTTTGGCGATCGCCAGTACTGTCTTCTTCGGTGTTTCGGCTCAAGCTTGCTTTCTTAGTAAGTCTCCTACTCAAGGAGCCGGAGAGAACCAGACTTCTGCTGCTCCCACCAGTGATAGGGCTGAACCGACTTCCGCTAGTCATATCACTAGCTCTACTCCCATCCATCATGTTCATGACCATACTCATATCACAGATGAGGCTAAAAATAAGCCGGTTGCTATGATTGCCGGTTTAGCGGGAATCGCAGGATTCGGTGCT
The DNA here is from genome assembly GCF_982964205.1 of Roseofilum sp. Lineage (NCBI taxonomy): Bacteria > Bacillati > Cyanobacteriota > Cyanophyceae > Desertifilales > Desertifilaceae > Roseofilum > Roseofilum sp. The sequence continues at coordinate 629 of NZ_CEZBFX010000098.1, forward strand.
GTGGGAATGATGGTTAAAGGCAAGGATTCCCTTCCCCGTTAACCGTGAAGTGACTGAAGCTCCTGAACTTGACGATGCAAACCCTTGTTAAATCAGTAACGACTGAAGTAGATGCCGATCGGGAAGTGGGCGATCGTACCCTAACCTCCATCGGTTGATCTGTGAATGGTAGGGTGGGACATTATCCACCCTACTTGATAATGCTTAATTATTCATGATTAATTATTTTGACTTCTCAGCTCATTTCCCCACGTCAAACCCTAAATCAATGGTTGGGAATTGAAACTCTACTCGGGAAAATTTTCAATCTCACCATTATTACGCTCGTCCTGATCTCTGCTGCCATTTTCGTTATCCAAACCTACGATCTTCCCCCCGATCTCTTTCAGGTTTTAGATCTAGCCAATACCTGTATTCTCCTTATCTTTATTTTAGAATATCTGTTGCGCTTCTGGTGTGCCGAACAGAAACTAGAGTACTTCTTAAGCATTTATTCGCTCATTGATCTATTGATCTTTATTCCCTTTATCTTCGGGGTATTCGACATCGAAATTGGATTCTCGAAAACCCTGATTTGGTTTCGGATCTTGCATCTACTCCGCTATCTAGGGGCTAAAACATTTCTCGGCATCATTAACTCAGAAAACAACCTGATTGTTACCCGCATCGGCTTTACCCTCTTTTCCATTATTTTCGTCTATTCTGGTTTGATTTATCAGATTGAACATGCCATCAATCCCCAATCCTTTCGCCATTTTTTCGATGCTCTTTACTTCTGCATTGTCACCATGACAACCGTCGGATTTGGGGATATTACTCCCCTTTCTGAAGCCGGACGTTGGATTACCTTAGCCATGATTTTAACGGGAATTTCCTTAATTCCTTGGCAAGTCGGAGATTTAGTCAAACATTTTGTTAAAGAGTCCCAAAAAGTGCGAGTGGAATGTCAAGACTGTGGTTTATTATTTCACGATCCAGACGCTAAGTTCTGTAAACATTGTGGCTCTAGTTTGGTTCAGGAGATGGAACTCTCGAAAACAGTGAGTCAAGAATAACCGTAAATACCTAACCCTCTTGTGTCTCTAAACCAACTTCGCGGCGAAATCGGAGCAACTCCAGGGAGCGATCGCCATAAACCCCCTCAATTTGCTGCTCACAGCACTCTATCGCAAAATCATTCAACTCCTGCGCGTCAATACCAAACATCCTTTCATAGACATCCGGTTGTACCCGACAGAATTGGGGACGGTCTGGATAAATGGTACATTCTTTGGTTAAATGATCGAAGTGGATGCACCAGCCATCAGGGGCTACCAAACTATAGTAGAGTTCTAACTCACTAGGGGACAGGTATTGATCTAGATCCGGGCGCTCATCTGGATCGAGATGGCAGCACGCACCACACTGTTTAATACAACGCCAAGTTGCCATAAAGCTACTCCGTAAGCTGAATTGGGGAATTGGGCTAAACTTTATTGAGTTTTGTTAACTTCCTTAAAGCTTGGGGTCGATCCCCATGTAAAATCAGAAGTTGCATTCTATCTAGTAATTGCATCAACTCCTAGGGTTGAGAGTGGAGGAGAAATGGATTTTATCACAAACTTGTTCACAGGAATCGATTGGATACTCATAGCACAGCTATTAATGCTAACATTAGTAGTGGTAGCTGGCCCAGCCGTTATCTTTGTTCTATTTTTGCGAGGTGGCGACCTCTAATTATCGTTCACTCCTTACGCACTAAAGCCCGATATAGTCGGGCTTTTTTTAATTAGCGCTACAACAATTTGAGTCTATAAGGGCTAATCATGGCTAAACTCACCATTCGTACTCTACACAAAACCCTCGCTCCCATTGTCCTACTTCCCCTATTTACCACAGTCTTTACCGGGGTTTCCTACCGGTTGGCAAAAGATTGGTTTGGACTCAGCCGCGATCAAGTGCATATCCTCATGGCGATCCATGAAGGGGAATATTTCGGTAAATCTTTTGAATCCGTTTATGTTTTGCTCAATGGTTTGGGTTTGCTCTGGATGTTAATTACTGGGTTAACGATCTTAATTAACCATTGGCGCAAAGAGTGGCGTATGAAAACAAAAGCCATGAGTAGGGAATAGGGAATGGGGAATGGGGAATGGGGAATGGGCAATAGAAAATTTCTTAATTCTCTCTTCCCTCGCTATATTCCCTGTTACCTAGAGCAAAGCGCTATATTACAGCACTCTGCTTGCGTTATGAAACACAAGCTTGAATCCTCTCTCTCCATGTACCACAACCCTATTCCCTATTCCCTATTCCCTATTCCCCAGCGTAAAGCGCTGTGATTAACTCATCGTTCTTGCAGCAACCAAAATCCCGCAAATGATTCTGATTCAGGATTGGACTGAATGGCGATAAAATGAATTCCTTTAGACTGCTTTTTAGCTTGTTCTAAATTTTCTCCTTCTTTTAATAATTGGGGGGTGTTCAGGTTAGCCAAAATCCAGCTTTCATTCACTCCGGTTTCCAGTAATAGCCTGGGTTTCTTGCTCCTATCTTCTCGATTTTCCATCACTTTGAGAAAGGCTAATTCTAGACCAGACATCCATCCTGCCATCGGAATGGCGCGGGGGGAAAAGAGGATAATACCAGGAATGGGAGTTGTTTCTGATAATTCAAATGGACTTAAGGGAAAAGACTCTCCAAAGGCAATTTCCCATTCGGGCATCTCGGCAAACGCTTGTGCTTCTAGGCTAACCAATGCCCATTTTTGACCTAGGATGGCATCTGGGAGCGATTGGGCGATCGCCGATTCATATTTTACAGAAGGCGAAGAGGCTGCCTTGGCATCATAACCCGCTTCTTGGGGATAGACTTCTGTTTCTCGCTGTTGTATCCACTGATACAGTGTTAACGTGCGGCGACTGGGAGCTGAAGGAATAGCCAAATCCTTACAAGCTTTGACAATCATATTATTCATTTGTCGGCGAAAGAAGCGGATCTTACTGGGCCGACTGGGGGCTTGCTCCATGGCCTCTAACAGGGCAGCCTTTAATTCTCCTGAGTTAACTTTACTACTCGAACAAAACCGAGAATACCGAAATAAGTTTTCGGGGTCAGTCGCGATCGATAATGGAGTTTCACAAATCAGAATTTCCCAAATTTTCTTATTATTTTCATCTAGAATAGGGCAGGAGTAAAAATCGAGTTCCCAAATTGTTTTCATTGAATCAACTAACCAGTAACAGTCCAAATGTAGAGCAGTTGCAAAAGTAGGAGGTGGAAAGAAAAAGCATACTCCTCCTACTAGAGAAACTCAACCTATGAGTCTAAGCATCAGGCAAAGATTTAACCGCACGTTCTCGACGAGCCGTAGCACTTTCCATGACTTCATCCATATTTTCTAATAGCTCTCCGGGATAATTCTCCAAAATGCGGGTAGACAAAGAAATCCGTCCTTTCCCTTCATCAATACTAATAATGATTGCCTTAATGGATTGACCAATAGAAAAATGACTGGAGAGGGCAGCAATATAGCTTTGGCTAATTTGCTTAATATGAATCAGTCCTGTGGTATTGCCTAAATCGACAAATAAACCAAAGGGTTTAATATTAGCAATTCGTCCTTCTACCAATTGTCCCACTTCTAACTGACTAAACGTCGCCGCTTGGGTTGCTAGCCGTTCAGAAAGCACCAACTTACGAGTATCTGGATTCACTTCCAGAAATCCTACAGTCAGGGTTTCCCCCTTGAGAGCATTGAGGTTTTCCCGTTGACTCAGATGCGATCGCGGGATAAACCCTCTCAGTCCCATCACATCAACTGTCACGCCCCCTTTATTGCTCCCGGTTACCCGAACTTGTAGCGCTTGTTGATCCTCCTGCTTCTCTAATAGGGTATCCCAAAGGCGCTGGATTGCCAGTTGGCGACGGGAGAGTGTTACTTGTCCCTCTTCATTTTGTTCGCGAGTAATGAGAAAATCTAATTCCTCATTCAGAGGTAAAACGGTAGACAAATCGGTTACATTTTCTAAAGCCGCCTCTTGTATGGGTACAAAGGCAGTAGACTTGCCACCAATTTCAATATAGGCTCCCTCTTGGGAATGGACAGCCACACGACCGCGTACCACTTGTCCTTTTTGGAAGGTATAGTCATGCTCTTGCAGAGCTTGGGCAAAGTCATCTGGGGAAAAGCCAATAGAAGAGGGAGTTTCAGAAGAGGGTTTGGATTCAGAGTTCATAACTAGGGTCTGAGAAATTAGAGCACTTTGCGCTAGGCAAAAGGCAATCGAGTATGGGTGCTAGGTTTGAGCCTTTCAAGGAAGTCTTCACCACCTTGGCAGTTGCTATTCAGAAGCCTGAAGTTGGGCGTGAAACAAATCTTTCACTTTAGCCCAGGCATCAGTAGCAGCTTCTGCATTATAACTAGCACGGCGATCGCAGAAAAAGCCATGATCGGCTCCATCGTACCGGAAAATCTGATAAGAAACCTGAGCTTCTCTTAGAGTGGCTTCAATTTGCTCGACTTCTGAAGCTGGAATACTGGCATCTTCATTGCCAAAAAAGCAGTAGAGGGTTCCCTTAATCTCTGGGGTACGAGTAATAGTGGGTGCTCCTCCCCCTGGGGTGAGAGTAGCAATTCCTGCACCATAGAAAGACGCAGTGGCCTTAATCTCATCCAGGATAGCAGTCAGATAAACGACATGGCCGCCAAAGCAAAATCCGATCGCCCCAAAGCCTCCCGATTTCAGATTGGGTCGTGTTTTTAGATAATCTAAGGTTGCCTGAATGTCACTGAGCAATTCATCCGCCTTGGTTTTAACCTTATATTCCCGGCCGATTTTAATGTCTTCTGGGGTATAACCGGCTTCAAAACCGGGAGCCAGACGCTGATAAATCGCTGGAGCAATGGCAATATAGCCCTGTTTGGCAATGCGATCGGTTACATCGCGAATATGTGCATTTACCCCAAAAATCTCCTGTACTACGACTATCCCCTGATGGGAACCCGGTGTAGTAGGTTCAGCCAGATACGCATCAATGAGTAAGTCGCCATTAGGGACTTGCACTGAAGTAGAGTGTATAGTTAGCTCTGCCATGATTACCGGAAAACCTGAGGTTGCGTCTTTCCAATTTTAAGGGAAAAACTCGTTAATCTTGAGCTGAAAAAAGCTCTCCACTGGATATCTAGTGAAGAGCTTTTGACAAAAAGTGTTTAGACAGATGAGCAAATCTTTAGAGAGATTGGCAGTTGCCCTCTATTTCTTTTTCATTCCCTTTGCCATCTTCAGGAAGTCTAAGCCACCTGTGTTGGTATTGGAAGGACGACGAGCGGGAGTGGGTGTTGAAGGTTGACTGCTCGCTTGAGGTTCAGACTTCGCAGGGGTTGAAGACATCATTTGACTCTCAGGGCGGATTTGCATTTCCATCGAAGAGGCTTCAACCACTTCACTCGCCCGCTTACCTTTGGGATAGGTATGCTTGACCCGTTGCTTTCTACGCATAAAGTCGATATCGCCAAAGGTTTTGGCTTCATCAGGAGGAAGGAAAAAGTCTTGAGACATGGGTTTGGCTGTTAGTTATCTATGGTATAGACGGTTCTTATGTTAAATTTTATCAAATTTTCTCAGATTTGGAATATTTTTTTATATTTTCCTGAATTTATATGAATTCACATATAGCTTTGTGCATATATACTTGCATCTCTATGAATGGATTAAAAGTCTAGAAGCAGCTATTATACAATTAAGGCGAAGATAACTTGAATCTATACCCTTATATAGCTTTTGAGTCTTTCCGCCTCCTGGAGTACGTTACTATGTCTGAGGTTTCCCAAGTGTTTGAATATCCCCAAAGCCGTCAAGTCGATCGAGTTGATGATTACCACGGTACCCCAGTATCCGATCCCTATCGATGGCTAGAGGACTTAGAGTCAGAAGAAACCCAAGCCTGGGTTGAAGATCAAAACAAAATTACGTTTGAGTTTTTAGAACAAATCCCTACCCGGGAATCGCTCAAAAGTCGTCTTGAAGAACTCTGGAATTATGAGAAATATGCCATTCCCTCGAAACAAGGCGATCGCCTATTCTATTTTAAAAACTCCGGACTGCAAAATCAATCCGTTCTCTACTGTCTCCAAGAGCCGGATGCCGAGCCTCAGATTTTACTCGATCCTAATACTTTATCAGACGATGGTACAACGGCCTTATCCAGAATTGCTATTTCTGAAAATGGGCAATACCTCGCCTATGGCTTATCCCAATCCGGTTCTGATTGGCAAGAGTGGAAAGTCAGGAATATTGACAGCAAAGAAGATCTCGGGGACCATTTGAAATGGATTAAATTTTCTACGGTTACTTGGTCGAAAGATACTCAAGGGTTTTATTACAACCGCTACGCCGAACCCAAAGAAGGGCAAGAATATCAAGAACAAAACTATTACGAAAAACTGTATTACCATCGGCTCGGCGATTCTCAATCGGAAGATCAACTCATCTATGAGCGTCCCGATCAAAAAGAATGGGGCTTTTCTCCGACAATCACGGAAGATGGAAAATACTTACTGATTAGTGTTTGGCGCTCGACAGAACTGAAAAATCTGGTGTTTTATCAAGATTTAAGCCAAGACAACAGTCCCATCATTGAATTAATCTCTGAATTTGAAGACAGTTATCAATTTATTGGCAATCAAGGCTCAATCTTCTGGTTTATAACCAATTGGCAAGCCCCCAAGTGGCGAGTCATTGCGATCGATATCAACCATCCAGAACAAGAGAATTGGCAAGAGATTATTCCCGAATCGAATGATGTGATCGGCGAAGTGAGTTTGCTCAATCATCAGTTTGTGGTTCAATCGATGCAAGATGCTCATTCTCAAGTTAAGATCTATAGCTTAAAGGGAGAGTATCTAAAAACTCTTGCGTTACCTGGTTTAGGTTCAGTGAGTGGGTTTAATGGTAAACCGGAAGATACAGAAACCTTCTATAGCTTTACCAGCTATACAACTCCCACGACTATTTATCGCTATGACTTGCTGACAGGAGAAAGTACCCTGTATCGGCAACCAGAAGTGAACTTTAATCCGGATAACTATGAGAGTAAGCAAGTGTTTTATCCCAGTAAAGATGGCACCCAAGTTCCTCTCTTTATTACCCATAAGAAAGGGATTACCCTTGATGGATCGAATCCAACCTTACTCTATGGCTATGGGGGCTTTAGTATTTCACTGACTCCAGGTTTTTCAGTTAGTCATTTAGTGTGGATGGAGCAGGGAGGAATTTATGCAGTTCCCAATTTACGGGGCGGTGGAGAATATGGGGAAGACTGGCATCAAGCGGGGATGAAACAAAATAAACAAAATGTGTTTGATGATTTTATTGCGGCAGCAGAATGGTTAATTGAACAAAAGTATACGTGTTCGGAGAAATTGGCGATCGCCGGTGGCAGTAATGGCGGTTTATTAGTCGGCGCGTCTCTAACGCAACGCCCCGACTTATTTGGCGCTGCCCTTCCCGCTGTCGGTGTTATGGATATGCTGCGATTCCATAAATTTACCATTGGCTGGGCTTGGTGCGATGAATATGGCTGTGCCGATCATTCAGAAGATTTTGAACACCTCTATCGCTATTCCCCCTTACACAACCTGAAACCCGGAACCGCCTATCCTGCTACTCTAGTGACAACCAGCGATCGCGACGATCGAGTTGTTCCTTCCCACAGTTTCAAATTTGCTGCAGCTCTACAAGCTGCCCACAGGGCTTCATCTCCAGTCTTGATCCGCATTGAAACCAAAGCCGGGCATGGTGCAGGAAAGCCCACCAGCAAACAAATCCAAGAAATTGCTGATAAATGGGCATTTCTCACCCAAGTTCTCGGTATTGCCTAACTAGGTTCACGTCAAATCCCTTGGGAAACACAGCACCAGTGACTGAAGCCCCCTCTAAATTCGCCTGCGATAGATTGGATAGGGTAAAATCCGTATCCATTAACACCGCTTCGCTTAAATTAGCTTCGGTGAAATTCGTCCAGTAGAGTTGGGCGCGATAGAGGGTGGCTTGGTGCAAATCTGCCGAACGAAAAGAAACCCCCATTAAATTGCTCGATCGCAAACTCGCCTCTCGTAAAATCGCCCGGCGCAGAGACGCACCCATGAGAATGGCTTGACTGAGATCGGCCTGTTCCAAATCTGCCGTTTCTAACATGGATTGCGCTAAGATACTATGGGCTAATTTAGCCTGTTTAAGAATCGCCCCATTCAGGATAGCGTGGGTTAAATTAGCATATTCCAGAACCGTATGGTGCATAGAGGCATTGATCAATTTCGCCCGACTCAAACAAGCCTTTTGTAAATTGGCATGGTTTAAGATTGCCTCATTGAGATTACAGTCACTCAAATTCGCCCCTTGTAAATTTGCGCCTTGGAGATTCGTACCGCTCAGGAAGGCTTCGTGCAAAGAAGTTTCTTCCAAGTGTGCCCCAATGAGGTTCGCTCCTGTCAGCATGGCTTGATTCATAAACGCTTGACTAAAGGTGGCTCCCCCTAGGGTGGCTCCCGTCAAATTGACTTTGATCAAATTGGCTTGCGTGAAGTTGATTTCGCAGAGGTTGGCTTGGCGCAAGTCTGCGTTCGCCAAATTGACTTGGCAAAAATTCCGTTCTCCTGCACGATAGCGCTCTAGTAGTTCTGAAGCCTTCATTGCGTGTTCCTCATCAATTGAGTTTTTGGAGAAATTGTGTTGTTGCTCTCCTGTTTTCAATCATATTCTGAGATTCCTCTGTGTACCAGGGTGGTGTGGGGTGTTGGGGATGGGAGGTTTTTATCTTATTGTTAAACTTTATAGCAATTTTTGCTCTTATGTGGTATTTGGCTATCCCCCTGCGACAACCGTATCTGATGTCAATACAGTGGGATTGATCGAGATTTTGGCGATCGCCTAAAATTCCCGCCTTCCGCCAGAATTAGATCAAATTCTTAAATGTTGGCATCAATTAGGTATACAATCATGATTAATTATTAATGATTAATTGTTCCATGCGTTTGGGTAAAATCGTTAAATCTAATTCCCATTGTGATTATGTTGTCCAACTCGATGAAAAGCACGATTTATTGAATCCACCGGAACCCGAGGATTATGGGTTTGGTTGTTTTGTGAAGCTCGAAGATCTCGGCGATCGCCATTGGGCAGTAGGTTTAGTTTATAATTCCCAGTTGTTTAATCCCCAATTTCTGAATACGGGGCCTCGATTGTCGAACGATCCCGATCCCTTCTTTACACCAGATTTGATTGTCGAAACACGGGTTTTACTGGGTACAATTTTAATTGGAGAGTTCATCCAAGGGGGCGATCGCCTCCATGGAGCGCAAGGAATCCCTAGGGTTGTAGTTCCCGTTAATACTCCAGTCTTTAAGATGAGTCCCGAAGAAATTTATCAGTTTCACTTAAACGCCCAAGGCCGCCCCCATTTAGGCTACTATGCTCATGTATTGCGCAGTGGGGGCATGTTTGCCTCGCAGTTAGTGCAACAAGTTATTGGCGAATTAATTGACCAAAATCTGTTTTCGGAAGCCGATCGAAGGGCATTAGATATTCTCCGGAAAGAGTTAGCATGGAAGAATACATTAGGCTCGATTAAGCATTAATAACATCAATAAAAGTTTTGATTTTTAATAGATTATGATGCGCTTTAAGCTGTGGCAATGGATAGTTTTAATTACCCCGATCGCCTCGATCGCAATTTTACTGCTTATTGCCGCCGGGTTGCAGATACATACTTGGGGACTGAGTTGGATCTGGACGATCTTTATCCTGGTGTTCTTGGGGTGGCGCTGGTTATTGGTGCTGTGGACTCGCCCCATGGTAGAGCAGGTGGAAGCAGCAGTTGCAGCCATCAGTGCAGATATGGAGGCAGTAACGGAAGAAACCCAGTCTGCCATTGGTAATGCGGAAGTCGGGGCACAGATTGAGACAGCATTAGAGACGATTCTCAAAGAGTCAAAAGGCGATCGCCCCATTTGGGAAGATCAGGTCACCTTTTTTCAACGTTGTCAAGCCGTGGTAGTGGCGGTGGCTGAGGCTTATGGGCAAAATACCCAATATCCTCTACTCAATATCTACATTCCCCAAGCCTATGGATTGGTTCAAGGAACCGTAGAGGATGTGGGACGTGCCATTAGCCAACTCTCTCCCGTTCTCAATCAGGTAACCGTTGGCCAAGCCTATCAAGCCTATGAAATCTATCGCAAGTTGGAACCCTCGGCGCGTAAAGTATTACAGGTTTGGGGTTGGGCGCAGTGGTTGCTCAATCCAGCCGCAGCCGCAGCAAAACAGGCGACGCGCAAGTGGGGCAATAAGGCAACTCAGGAGTTACTGGTAAACTTGGGTCAAATGTTACGGGAGTCAGCCCTGCGGAATCTCTGTCGGCAGGCGATCGCCCTCTATGGTAACGTAATCCCCCCAGACTTGAATGTTTCAGCCTCCGAATTAACCCTACCGAAAGCCAAAACCGAAACCCTACGCGCCATTATTGCTAAAGCGTCCCCAGAGGAGCAGATTGAGGAACAACCTCTGAATCTACTTTTAGTCGGACGGACCGGGGCAGGTAAAAGTAGCCTGATTAACACCTTATTTCAAGCAGAACGAGCGGAAGTGGATGTTTTACCCAGTACCGACAAAATTCAGAATTATCAATGGCAGGAAGCCAATGGCGAGGGCTTACATCTTTGGGATACCCCCGGTTACGAGCAGGTCAACCGCCCCGATTTAGCCGAGCAAGTTTTAGAGTTTGGGGCTAAAGCCGATTTAGTCTTGTTAGTGACTCCTGCCCTCGATCCAGCCTTGCAAATGGATGTGAATTTCTTGAAGCAACTCCGGGAACAGAATGAGACCTTACCCATTATTACGTTTGTCACGCAAGTTGACCGTCTGCGCCCCATCCGGGAATGGTCGCCCCCCTATGACTGGCAATTCGGAGAGCGGCCGAAGGAGTTAGCAATTCGTGAGGCAACCGAGTATCGTCAGCAACAGTTAGGGCAATGGTGCGATCGCCTCCTGCCCCTCGTCACCGCAGATGCTCAAATCGGTCGCCAGGCTTGGAATACGGACAAACTCTCCGCCCTGCTCATGGAGGCGATCGGGCCAGTAAAAGAAGAGAGACTAGCCCGATTTTTACGCGATCGCGATGCCCGTACCCTAGCCGCCGCCAAAATTATCGACCGCTACACGTTCCAAATGGCGACGACTCAAGGCTTAACTGCACTCCTGAAAAGTCCCGTCCTCCGATTTGTATCAACGATTGCCACCGGTTCGCCAACCCTCGCCTATCTCCTGGCCGAACAAATCCCCATTGAACAGTTACCGGTAGTGATTGGCAAGTTACAGATGTCCTACGATCTATTTTTACTCCTGAGTAATGACCCAGAGTTAGAAGTTAAATTTGAACTTTTGACCCTTTGGCCGCAACTGCTAGAAAACCCTGCAACCCCCGAAAAAAACGCCTGGGCCTTCGGTCATGCCCTGGTAGAATATTGGGTGCAAGGGTTGAGTATGGATGAGTTGGGCGATCGGGTCAAATTTTATCTAGAGACATAGTTTTCATCTAAGGAGCCTCCATCTTAAGTGAGAGGGTAACAGAATGTATGGTTGCAGGTGAAAAGGTTTCTCCCTACTCCATCTAAGGGCACTTTCTCTTCTAAGGGGAAATCATCCGTTATTCTAGAGATCGTGGAGAGTGAAAACCAGTATATCGACCAAGGGTAAACTAAACAGAACATGGATATTACGGAGAAACTCAACCGTCTACAGACCCTATTTACTCAAATGGATCGGGCGCTGATTGCCTATTCTGGGGGAATTGATAGTACGTTGGTGGCGAAAATTGCCTACGATCGCCTGGGCGATCGCGCCCTAGCAGTAACGGCTGAATCCCCGTCTCTGTTGCCGGAAGATCTAGAGGATGCTAAGGTGCAAGCAGCGGCGATCGGGATTACCCATAAAATTGTCCAAACCCACGAAATGGACAATCCCAACTATACGTCGAATCCGATTAATCGTTGCTATTTCTGTAAAAGTGAACTCCATGATACTCTCAAACCCCTAGCCCAAGCCTGGGGTTATCCCTATGTTATTGATGGGGTGAATGGAGATGATTTACAGGATTATCGCCCCGGAATTCAAGCGGCAAAAGAGCGAGGAGCGCGATCGCCGTTAGCCGAAGTTGGCGTAACCAAAGCTGAAGTTCGGGAAATCTCCAAATATCTGCAACTTCCCTGGTGGGATAAACCGGCTCAACCCTGTCTGAGTTCTCGCTTTCCCTACGGCGAAGAAATTACCCTCTCTAAATTACAACGGGTAGGACGAGCCGAGCGCTATTTACGGCAACTCGGCTTAACCCAAGTTCGGGTACGCTCGGAAGGGGAAAGTGCCAGAATTGAACTCCTCCCAGAACAGATTCAGTCTTTTGTTCTCTCCACCAATTTACCGGAACTGGTGAAGCAGTTTCAGGACTTTGGCTTTCTCTATGTCACCCTCGACTTAGAAGGCTATGTCAGTGGCAAACTTAATCGCGTGTTGGGGGAAGTCGCGAGGATTTAGCTCAAACGTTAAACACACAGAAAAAATCTATTTTCCGAACAACTATAGTTGCACTCTGATTCTTGATTGGAGTGTCGTTAGCTGTCATTAGAAAAACTTCTCCCGATCTTGGAAGGTAGAAAAAGACGGATAGAATAGAAACTATTAATAACCTTATGCGTAATTTAAGGCAATCATGATCGTCTCAATTCTTTCCTGGAAATTTAACTATTTCTTTAGACTAGCTCAAGAAATCGGCTATTCAAACTTTTTATACCGTTATGGATTGCGTGGCTTCCATAAGATCCTCAAACTCAATCAAAAAATGGTTTTATTCAACAATGTGGAAATGATATTACCTTTTGGAAGTCGGTTTGGTACAGAGCTTTTCCTCAAAAGAGAGAAGTTAGATTGGGGGTCAGAAGCTTTATTAACTCAGTTTTTAGATGGAGAAAAAGTATTTATTGATGTCGGTGCAAATATTGGATACTATAGCTTGCTTGCTGCTCCACTATCCCGTGAAGTTTATGCCTTTGAACCCGATCCAAGAGTCATTAAAATTCTAGAAGACAATATTTCACAATTTCAAAATTGTCACATTGTGAAAGAGGCACTTTATTCTCAAGTCGGAACCATGGAAATTTCTTTGAAAGCCATGCCTGAACTGAATTCACTGGTGAGAACCAAGATAGAAGATGAAGTTGAAAAAATGACGGTTAAAGTCAACACTTTAGAGAATTTCATGACCGAGTATCCTTCAGTAAAAGTTGCAGGGATTAAGACAGATGCTGAAGGCGCAGATTTTGAGATTTTATTAGGTGCGAAAAAACTACTGACCCGAGATCAACCCTTGGTTTTATCTGAGGCTTACCCCAATACAAAACTGCTGAATTTCATTGAATCCATTGGCTTTTCGTGTTATGCCTTTGTGAAACTAAAAGGCAAAGAGAATCATCAATCAAAGCCTCAATTGATGAGAATTCAAGAAAAACCGAAGAAGTACCGAACTAAAATGATTTTTATAGTTCCTGCTAGACTAGTGGCAGAGTTTGAAAAAATAGCACATCTCTAAATACAGCAGTTCCCCCGATCGCTATGCTTGACCAAATTGCTAAAGCCTTTAAACGTAAAGACTATCGTACAGCCCAAAACTTGCTGAAGAATTTCTTGCAAAAAGAACCCCGAAATCCCTGGGGACGACTGTATGCGGGACGATTGTATGAAGAAAAAAGGAAACTGGACTTAGCTGAATCCATTTATCGGCAATTATTACAGCAAGCGGAACATCCGAAAATTGTTTCTCAAGCTCGCTCTGGACTGGAACGACTGCAAAGCCAAAAAGAAGCTCAGGAACAGCAACAACGACAACAGGCAATCGCCAGAGTCAGCCAAGATCCAAACCAAGCCAAACCTGGCTTATTAATTATTGAACCGGTTGTTGGAGAAGCGCGTAAAGCAGCAGCGAAAGAATTTTCGCGGATCATGAACCTGGACTTTTATAGTGCCCAACGGCAACTCCCTGGACGGTTTTGGCGTTTGCATCGCACGGGGAATATAGGCGAATTGGGGATTTATGGTCAAGAATTGCGAGAGGTGGGAATTCCGGCGTTTTGGGTGAATTTAGAGAAAATTGAGCAGATCCGGGTGTTTCGGGTGCAGTCGATTTCGGAACTAGGAAAAACGGTTAGTATCATGTGCCATGATGAATCCAATCAGTTGGGAACTTTGAGTTTTGAATGGTCAGAAGTGGCACAACGGGTAGAGGGAAAGTTACCTGTTTTTGAATCAGTGGTGATGTTAGTGAGCGGAAAACAGGAGAGGGTGGAGCGCACTCAGGATTATGTTTATCTGTGTGATTTACATCTTCCCCAGAGAAATTGCTTACTACGGTTTTGCGATCGCTCCTTTGAATTTCATCATAGTGTGGGGATTATTCCCCCAGATACTCCTCGCTCTCAACTGAGTACCCGTCTTCAATGGAATAGCTTAATTCAAGTGATGATTCAACACCTCCCCCAGACTCCCCTTTGGTCAGATTTTACCCCTTTTGCGGAAACGGTCTTACAGGAAGCTAAAGTGGTGGCAGATCCGAGAGATTTGTTTGGGGAAATTCGGCCCTATATTGATATTTTCCGCAGAGCAGAAACAGAAACCAACTGGGATCGCGCTTTTGCCCTGTACAGTGGCTTAGTATTCTGCCGTGAAGCAGATTAAATATTCATGAGAATTGCAATTGCTCATCATGGGGCAATAGAAAATGTTCTAACTCTCCTTTTCTCTACTATAGTGGCTAAATGCTATCAAAACCGGCCGGATTTAATCTTAATGGATCTGGATCTGCCAGCGATCAATGGTGTAGAGAAGATTTTATCCCTTTTTTCAAAAGTTAACTTTTAATAAATAAAAACTTCCTAATCTCCCTATCCCCCCCTCAGGGGGTGACAACAGGCTTTAATCTAAGGCTACGCTTGGCTTTGAGCCGTTAAAAGATGGCGAAAAAAATCCAGCGATTTTTTGGGCAAGTCACCCTCTAACCTGATGCTATGGTTATGCGATCGCGACCTTTGAGCTACCTTGTCACCCCTTGAGTATCCCCCCACCTTGCCATTTTTCAGGCGAAAATGAAACCCCCCTGCTATGGAAGCAACACTCCCTCAAGGTCGGCATCTGTCAAAATTGTACCGGTGAGATCGGCTCCGGTTAAATCCGCATGACTTAAGAGCGCTCCGGTTAAATCCGCATAGCTGAGGTCAGCATAGCGCAGACTCGCTTCTCGTAAATCCGTTTGAAACCCTTGCAGTCTTCGTCCTAATCCTAAATTGGCACGACAGAGAATAGCTCGATCTAAGTTCGCGCGGTGGAGAATCGTTTGGCTGAGATTGGCGTAGCTTAAGTTAGCTTCTGAGAAAATAACATCTTCTAAGTTTGTGGGTTGGTCAGAAGTGGGGCGCAAATCTGCATCGAGCAGAATGGCTTGGGATAGGTTAGCTCCTTTCAACGTTGCACCACAAAGACTCGCTTTGATGAGATTAGTACGAGTTAAGTTGGCTTGGTCTAACTTGGCTCCACTCAAATCTGTATCGCGTAAAATGGCTTGCGTCAAGTTAGCTTGCGTTAAGTTCGCTCCCCAGAGTAAAGCTTCACTGAGGTTAACTCGATGGAGTTTAGTTCCAGAAAAGTTGCTTTTTCCCAGTCGAGCTTGTCGGAAATCTGTGCCGGAAAAATCAGCATCAGAGAAATCGATCTCGACTAATTCTATGTCTTTGAGGTCAAGTCCTTGAAATTGGCGATCGCCTCGATTATACCGTTCTAGTAGTTCAGATAGATTTACCACAGTTGTCCAACCTTGTTCTATTGCCACGATCGCAAACAATCTTTACTCTACCAAGGATGGCTACTTATAGTATATCGATCGCCAGAACTCTTAGTTATTCGGCCAGAAGCGCTCCCAAAACAAATTCATGGGTACATAAATTACTGGGGCCCAAAGGCTACTGAGAATGGCTGAACATAGAGCAATTTGTTGATGAGCCAGCCAAATACTGGAGAAATCGCGATCGCCAATCAACACCAACTGAAGCGCAATCACCGTCTCCGCCAACAGCGTCATCCCAAAGGTGAGCAGAGCTACTGAAATAAAATCCTCTTGGAAATACCGATCTTTTTGGAATTTTCCTGTCAAAAATCCGACTAACACCAATCCCAGCATATGAGTGGGTGAGGCATTAATTACCCCATTTTCTAAGAGGGGATAGGGAGACGT
This sequence comes from Roseofilum sp., assembly GCF_982964205.1. Taxonomy (NCBI): domain Bacteria; kingdom Bacillati; phylum Cyanobacteriota; class Cyanophyceae; order Desertifilales; family Desertifilaceae; genus Roseofilum; species Roseofilum sp. The sequence continues at coordinate 16,937 of NZ_CEZBFX010000098.1, forward strand.
GAGGGCATCTTGGAGTAAACCTAAGCCTAAACCGGCGATCGCCCCTTGCCAAGCATTGCGCTTCAGACTCCAAACCACCACCCACACCAATGCCCAATTTACCCCAATTCCCAACAACTCCATACCCGGTAATCGGGTAAACATAATCAGGGCACACAACAGGATAGACAAGCCCGTTAGGCTAATATTAACCAAACGGCCCAAAGAAGCCAGGCGATCGAGCAATTGTTTTACCACAGTCTATTTCTACTCATTTAACTCATTCAACTCCAAATCCACAGCCGGTTTCCCCTCAGAAACCATAACCCACTCTAAATGACCAATGGGAGCCGAAAACCGAACTTGTGCCTCTGGAGCAGGACTTTTTTTCAAATCTACTGACTCAACAATCCCAACCAATAAACCCGATTGAAAGCGAGGAGAATAGGGGGAAGTAAACACCTTGTATCCCGGTTTCACTTCCGGAACCTTATCAAAAAACTCCATCACCGCCTTACTTTGGCCCCTGCCATGCAAGATTCCCATATAACTGCGGTCTTTTCCAACGCGAATGGTTGCCCCTAACCGACTGGTGGGATCGCTTAAGAGTAACACTCGACTGGTATTTTCTGTGACACTAATGACCCGGCCGACCAAGCCTCCAGTACCCGTAACAATATAATCCTTTTCAATCCCATCCAGACTCCCTCGGCCCAGAGTAATTTGTTTCCACCAATGATCCGCACTGCGGCCAATAATGGGAGCAATCACCCCTTCCCGATTTGACTGTTCCTGATAGTCAATTAACTGCTTTAATCGGCTATTTTGCTGTTCGAGTTCTTCCACTTTCGCTTCTAACTCCAGCACCCGTGCCGTTGCTAACTGTTCTTGTTGAGGGGGATTTCCTTGGAACGGCTCCACCAGACGGCCATAGAGTTCAAATACCAAAGTACCTTGAGTTTGCCGCACATAAACCGCCAAACCCAGGCCAACCACCATCAGCACTAAGTTTAACCAATGTCTTTCCCACCAGCGACGAATTTGACGTATATACATTCACTTTACATCCGCGATCGCGCACTAAAAACCCGTTCTAACTGCTTAAAGTTTTCCAAAACTCTGCCCGTACCCAAAACAACACAACTCAAAGGATCGGCTGCCACATGGGTCACAATTCCCGTTTCATGGCTCACCAAAGTATCCAAACCCTGAAGCAGTGCGCCACCCCCAGCCAACATAATCCCTCGGTCGATAATATCAGCCGCTAATTCCGGAGGAGTCCGCTCTAGTGTCCGCTTTACCGCATCAATAATCATCGATAACGGCTCTGACATACTCTCGCGAATCTCACCCGCCTTAATGCTAACGGTTCTGGGCAAACCTGACAGTAAATGCAACCCCCGAACATCCATTGCCCCTTCATCAATCTCTGGGGTGGGATAGGCTGAACCAATTTGAATTTTGATATCTTCAGCCGTCCGTTCCCCAATGGTTAAATTGTGGACTTTTTTCATATACTGAATAATCGATTCATTCAGCTCATCACCAGCGACACGCACTGACTCACTAATTACCGTACCTTGTAAACTCAAAACGGCAACCTCTGTGGTTCCGCCCCCGATATCAATAATCATATTCCCCGTCGGTTCAGCCACCGGTAAGCCAGCTCCGATCGCCGCTGCTACGGGTTCATCTATCAAATATACATCCCTCGCCCCCGCTTGGGAAGCGGCTTCCATTACCGCCCGACGCTCTACCCCAGTGACACCTGAAGGAATGCCAATCACCATCCGTGGGGGGATCAATCCCTGTTTACCTTCATGCACCCGTTCGATAAAATGCTTAAGCATCAGTTCAGCCGTGTCGAAATCGGCAATAACTCCATCCCGCAAGGGTCGAAATGTCGTTACATTTCCTGGAGTCCGACCTAGCATTTTCTTTGCATCATCCCCAACTGCTAAAGGCGCTTTCGTTTCCGTATCTATCGCCACCACAGATGGCTCTTGCAACACAATGCCCTTGCCCGATACATAGACTAATGTATTTGCAGTACCGAGATCGATACCCATATCTCTTGAAAATCGACTAAATACGCCCACCTTTTTTCTCTCCCGACTTCAATATGTCCAAATGTCTAGAATTGTAAAAATATAATAACTGACGTGGATTCTATTATGTTTTTGAGTTACCGTCCAGTCAGTTGCCCTAAA
>NZ_CEZBFX010000099.1:0-7721 GCF_982964205.1 Roseofilum sp.
ATGTACAGCTTAGTCTAGGTTTGTCATAGTTTGTCTAAGTTTTTTAGAACGGTTTCATCATAAGTGAGTGTGGGGTGACTCCACAAGACTAATTTATCATCATAGGCTTTCCAAACTTCCTTTAAGATGGGGTAAATTAAGTTTTCACAAATGGCATATTCGGAATGATAAATGGCTCCATGGGTGAGGATAAAATCTAGGTCTTCGCGAAAGTTTTCCCCAACGGTAAAAGGCCGTTCTTGCACAAAGTTGCCGATACGATACTTGATTTGGAATTGTTGGGCGACATCAGCGATACTTTTATATTGGCTAAAAGGCATGAATACAGCCTCCTATAGCGCTACGCGCTAGGAAATAGGGAATAGGTTATGGTGGCTAGGTTCGAGTATTGAACTGGAGTCCTAACCGACTCTTTCTCTGCTATAGGTGTAATTTCATTCTTGTATCATACCTTGGCCGGCTAACCAGCCGGTTGTCCAAGCATTTTGGAAGTTGAAGCCGCCAGTAATGCCATCGATATCTAGAATTTCACCAGCAAAATACAGGCCGGGACAACAGCGACTTTCTAGGGTTTTAAAGTTGACTTCTTTGAGGGGAATGCCGCCACAAGTGACGAATTCTTCTTTGAAAATGCCTTTGCCACTAATTTGATAGTGGTCTTGAGTAAGGGTTTGTAGGAGTTTGTTGAGTTGTGTTTTGGAGAATTGCGCCCACTGTAGGCGATCGCCAATCCCTGCTTTCTCCAGTAAATATTGCCACAGACGACGAGGAATCGGAACAGGACAATTCGCCCATAGATTTTTTGCCCCTAATTGGGATTTAACCTTGAGCAGCAGTTGTCGCAAATTATCGGGTCGAGATTGGGGTAACCAATTGACCCTCAAAGGGGCTTGATACTGAGTTTGTTTTAAATCTCTTGCTCCCCAAGCGGATAGCTTCAAAATTGCCGGGCCGCTTAATCCCCAATGGGTGATTAAAACCGGGCCAGTTTGGCTTAATTTCAGTTCGGGTAAGTCTACTCGCGCTTGAGTTACCGAAATTCCGGTTAACTCCCGCAGGGGATCATCATTAATTTTGAATGTAAAGAGGGAAGGAACGGGAGGAACCACGGTATGGCCGAGACGTTGAGCGAGTTGATATCCACTCGGATGACTTCCCGTTGCGAGCAAAAGGCGATCGCCCTTCAGTTCCAGCAACTCTTGACCCGACTTCACCTGTACCCGAAACTGACGATCTTCTGCATTCACCCCCAGCACTGGGGAACGGGTATGGATCTCGACTCCCAGGGTTTTCGCTTGTTGGATTAAACAATCGGCGATCGTCTGGGAATCATCGGTGACGGGGAACATGCGGCCATCGCTTTCCGTTTTGAGAGAAACCCCGTGCGACTCAAACCAGGCGATCGTATCGCTCGGTTGAAACCGAGTAAACGCTCCCCGCAAAGCCTTTGCTCCCCTGGGATAGGACTGCACCAGAGCGGCCGGATCGAAGCAAGCATGAGTCACATTGCACCGGCCTCCCCCAGAAATCAGCACCTTAGATAACAGAGTTTTTCCCGCTTCCAGGAGCGTCACTTCAGTTTGGGGATGAGCAGTTTTGCAGGATATGGCTGCAAAAAACCCTGCTGCTCCCCCTCCAATAATCAAGATGCCATCATTACCCATTAATCTTCTGGTTCAAAATCCTCTTTACCCACACCACAAACTGGACACATCCAATCATCGGGAATATCTTCAAACGCTGTACCCGGTTTAACCCCACTGTCGGGATCTCCTTCTTCGGGATCGTAGACATAGGCACAAACTGTGCAAATATATTTTTTCATGACTCTCCCCTTGAAGATCTCAAATAATCCCGATTTTAAGCCTTCACCATCTCCGTAAACCGAATCTTAAGATAATCTTCCTCCATTTTCGCACCGGATGGATTTAAAGCGGCCAAAGATTGGGGTAAAACTAAATTGCGCCGATGGTTGCCAATGCGTACATTTAACTCATCCCCGGTTTTATTCAACTGGATTTGGTCTTTGGGAATACCAGGTAAATATAGTTCCAGGCTATAGTGATCCTTATTTTGTACCACTCGAATCGTATTTTCTTCGTAGTAAACTTGAGTCGGGTCTTCCTCTTTATAGAGCGTTTCCTTCAAGCGTTCCAAGGATTCTAAGCCACACATTTCATCGGAGAATAGAGGCACTTCTTTGACCGGGAGCGGGCTAAAGTTTTCATGGATTTCTTGGCGATATTCCTGTTGATGAGCTTTCCAACGTTGGAAAAAGGGGTCATTAACTTCATCGGGAATAATGCGATTAGCGACCACTAAATCTGTAGAAACATTATACAAACTCAAATAGGCATGGGCGCGTAAAGATTCCTTGATCACCATTTTCTCTGGATTCGTCACCAACCGTACCGAGGTTTGCTTATTATCGGTTAAAACCCGCTCTAATTCTTCGATCTGCTCGTAAAATTCATAGGGCGCATCCATCACTTCTTTATTGGGCAGGGAAAATCCGGCAATGGGCTTAAACAATGGCTCTACAAGGGGTCTGAGCGCCACAGACATCCCCTGCAAGGGTTTGTAAAACCGTCTCATGTACCACCCCCCAACTTCGGGAATACTCAGCAATCTGAGGGCGGTTCCGGTGGGGGCAGAGTCGATAATGAGGACATCATATTTGCCTTCGTCATAATGGCGTTTCATGCGGACTAAGCCAAAAATCTCATCCATTCCCGGCAAAATGGCCAGTTCTTCTGCTTGTACCCCATCTAAACCCCGCGCTTGCAGGACTTCGGTAATGTAGCGTTTCACGGCTCCCCAGTTGCCTTCTAGCTCCATGAGAGCATCGAGTTCTGCCCCCCAAAGGTTGGGTTTGACTAATCGCGCTTCGTGACCTAGTTCTAGATCGAAACTATCAGCCAGAGAATGGGCAGGATCGGTACTCAAAACTAGGGTTTTATAGCCGAGTTCTGCACAACGCAACCCAGTTGCTGCTGCGACGGAGGTTTTCCCGACTCCGCCTTTCCCGGTCATTAAGATTACACGCATGGATGGTTTGACTTTTTCTGAAAATGGTTTACACTTCTTTACTTTACCGGGTTTTACCAGCGATCGCACCCCTTAGCGATCGACAAGATTCACCCAAGATGCCCCCCCAGTTCTGTTTAATATCCATTCCTTATACTAAATCCTGAGGATTCAACACTGTCCCTCATAACGCAAGCAAAGCACTGTAAATCCCTATTAGGGATTAAAACCAGTTTTACCCTACGATAGAGTGTGACTATCTGTTTCTCTTTTGTAAATGGCACAAAATGAATTGGTTCCAGGCTATCGGATTCGCGCTGGATGGGTGATGGAGCGCGACATGCTGATTAGCTTTATGCACAAAACCTATGAGGAGTTATTTCCAGGGCAGGATTTTTCCCATTTAAATCAGGCGATCGAGTTACACTTTGCTCAGACGACTCCCCTCTGGTGGGTGGAGAAAGTGGAAGATCCACAAATTTCCGATTTCCTCTCTTCGACTCCCCGCTCTCAACCCATTGGTTGTTTATGGATGGGGAAAGCGGTGGATCAAGTGAATGGACAGCACCATACCCATATTTTTCTCCTCTATATCTTACCGGAACATCGCCGCCAGGGGCTGGGATCGGCATTGATGGAGCAAGCTGAAGCTTACGCCAAAGAGCGAGGAGAGCAGCAAATTAGTCTGCAAGTCTTTTGTCAGAATAAACCAGCGATCGCCTTGTACGATAAGTTAGGCTTCCAAGCCCTGTCAACTTGGATGGTGAAAAAACTCAGTTAACATGACTTTTTCGCGTCAAGGCTATGAAATTTTAGAACCCTTTATTGGACAGCAGACGCTCGCTCCAATTGTGCAACAGTTAAATGCTCTGCACCTCAAACCGACTCAAGGGGGACTACGCAATCTCCACCACCACCTGAGAACGGTTCGGGATCTGGTTTATTCCCCCAAGTTGCTGCAAAAAGCTCAAGACTATTTGGGGGATTCTCCTTCGGTGGTGCGCGTTCTATTCTTCGATAAAACTCCCAGCAATAACTGGCTGGTTCCTTGGCATCAGGATAGGGCGATCGCGGTTTCTCATAAACAGGAAATTCCAGGTTGGGGGCCATGGAGCATTAAGGACACTATACCCCATGTTCACCCACCAGCAAATGTCCTCAATCAAATAGTCACGTTTCGCATTCATCTTGATGCTGCTGAACCTAAAAATGGCTGCTTGCGCGTGATACCAGGAAGTCATTTACAGGGTATTTTATCAACAGATCAAATCAAAGAAATCGTCCAAACCCAACCATCTGTTAATTGTACTGTGCAATCTGAATCAGTGATGGTAATGAAACCCCTACTTCTTCATGCCTCGAGTAAAGCTACCCATCCCATCCATCGCCGAGTGATTCAAGTTGAATATAGCAGCTATCGACTCCCTGAAGGGATGGATTGGGATATCAACTCTAACTCAACCAAGGACGGGTAACTTCTTCTAAATCTTGCACATCTTCCGGTTTCAAGCTCCATCCTAGAGCACCTGCATTATCTTGGGCTTGCTTGGCACTTTTCGCCCCTGGAATCGGAATTACCTCTTGGCAAATTAGCCAATTCAACGCCACTTGAGAAGGTGTTTTCTTATATTGATCGGCAATTCGTTTTAAGCGCGAAATCACGGGAGCAATTTTTCGTAATCCTTCCCGACCAAATTCTGGACTAATTTTTCTCGCTCCGACGGGTGTATTCACCGATGTATATTTACCCGTCAATAACCCTTGAGCAAGGGGACTATAAGCCAAAATTGTAATACCTAACTCGCGGGCAGTATCTAGAATTCCATTGCTCTCTATTTTCCGACTCAGTAAGGAATACTTCACCTGATTGACGGCTAAAGGAATCCCTTTTTGAGCTAAAATATTATGAGCTTCCCGCATTTGTTTGGCGGAATAGTTGCTCACTCCTATGCTTTGAATTCTGCCCCGCGTCACTTCATTCGCTAACGTATTGAGCAGAGTTTCTTGGCTCATCAAGAAACTGACTGGTTGATGGATTTGATAGAGTTCAATAGAGTCCACTTGCAGCCGATTCAAACTATTGGTAATCGCCTCAGATACGGTTTCCGCTTTAAGTCGCCAAGGCACGGGGAAGTATTTCGTCGCTATTTGGGGCGATCGCCCGGTTTCTTTCATTAACCGACCAATTAAAGATTCCGACTCTCCCAAACCATACACTTCCGCCGTATCGAAAAAACTGATTCCCCCATCTAGGGTTGCTGCAAATGCCTTTTTAATTTCCGCTTCGCCATAGGTATTGCCATAATCCCAAAACAGTTTATCACCCCAAGCCCATGTACCAATTCCCAAGGGCGTGACCCGAATATCCGTTTGACCCAGTTGCACCGTTTCCATGGCTAAATTTTTATGACTCAATACTTGTATATACTAGAATAATCTGACCCAAGTCAACAGACCTCCGAAAAATTACTACAAATTATCTGCTCCATGTCTGCTAATTCTGCTACTTACTCAGCCTTCCGGGGTGCGATCGCTCATTTTATCCATAACCCTTTCCATTGTCGGGAATCAGAGAGTGTGCGCTATTTTCCCGATGGTCTATTAATTTTAGAGCAAGGTCAGATTAAAGCGGTTGGCGATTACCCAACTCTGCGCTCTCAATATCCCCATCTCCACATCACAGACTATTCCGGAAAACTGATTTTACCCGGCTTTATTGACCTCCATCTCCACTGTCCGCAAACGGAAATGATCGCTTCCTATGGAGAGCAGTTATTAGAATGGTTAGAAAAATATGTATTCCCTGTAGAGAAAAAGTTTCAAGATCCAGACTATGCTCAAACACTCTCTAATTTTTTCCTCGATGAACTGCTGCGCAATGGCACAACGACAGCCGTCATTTTAACTACTATTTTCCCTCAGTCTGTTGATGCGTTATTTACGGCGGCGAAAGAGCGCCAGATGCGAATCATTGCCGGACAAATGCTCATGAGCCGAAATGCACCTGACTTTTTAGTCAATACGCCACAAACCGCCTATGAACAAACCCAAACTTTAATCCAAAAATGGCATCATCAGGATAGATTGCTTTATGCTGTAACGCCCCGCTTTGCTCCTACTTCAACCCCAGAAGAATTAGAGCTAGCTGGTAGTTTTAATGAATATCCAGACCTCTATATCCATACCCACTTATCTGAAAACATTAAAGAAATTGCCTGGATTAAGGAACTTTTTCCGCAAGCATCCGATTACCTCAATGTTTATGAACAATTCGGATTAGTCACAGAGCGCTCAATTTTCGCTCATGGTATCCACTTGAGTGACTCCGAATTGCAACGCTTAAGTGAGCGTCAGAGCGCGATCGCCTTTTGTCCCACTTCTAACTTATTCCTCGGTAGCGGATTATTTAATTTGAACCAAACCCAAATCCAATCGCCTCCCATTCCCGTTGGGTTAGCCACGGATGTCGGCGCAGGAACCAGCTTTTCACTGCTCAAAACCATGGGAGATGCCTATAAAGTTATGCAACTGCAAGGACAAGCCCTTTCCCCTTTCCAAGCCTTTTACTTATCTACATTAGGTGCAGCGAAAGCCCTGCATTTAGAGGATAAAATAGGCAATTTTGAACCGGGGAAAGAAGCGGATTTTATCATTATTAATCCTGCACCAACCCCCTTAATGAAATTACGCAATCAGAACCAAATTCCGCCCGAAAATCTATCTGAGCTAGCGGATCAACTGTTTACCTTGATGATTTTAGGAGACGATCGCACGATTGAAGCCACCTATATTCTCGGTAACCTCTGGCAAAGTCTCGAACAACCCTAATCCGATCTGCTACTACTATAATTAAAACAATAAAATTCAGGACACTCAGATGACGACTGATTTGTTCGGCCAATCTCCTAAACCTGAGACTTCTATCCCTTGGCTCGAAAGTGGCGATCGCCTCTCGCGCCCAGAATTCGAGCGTCGTTATGCTGCCGCTCCCCATATTCGCAAAGCAGAACTCATTGAAGGAATTGTTTACGTGGCTTCTCCCTTACGCTTTCCATATCATGCCCAACCCCATAGTCGTTTAGCAACTTGTTTAGAAACTTATGCGGCATTTACTCCAGGGACATTATCGGGTATTGAACCTACAGTACGCTTAGACTTGGATAATGATGTCCAACCGGATATTGTCCTCATGCGCGATCGCCAAGTCGGGGGAGGTGTAAGAGTAACCGAAGATGGCTATTTAGAAGGTGTACCAGAATTGGTGGTGGAAATTGCCGCTAGTAGTGCGGCGATCGACTTAGGCAATAAACGGCAAGTCTATCGTCGAAATGGAGTGGCGGAATATTTGGTTTGGCAATCTTTTGAACAGCGTTTAGACTGGTTTCACTTAGTCGCAGGAGAGTATCAACCCCTCGTCGCCGATGAACAGGGTATTATTTGCTCCCAGGTGTTTCCAGGGTTATGGTTAGCCGTCGATGCCCTGAGAAATAATCAAATGATGGAGGTATTGCAAGTTTTGCAACAGGGTATCGCTTCCAAGGAACATGCTGGGTTTGTAGAGCAGTTAACAATTGATTTGAGTTGATTGCTCTGTTAGCGTGAAAAACTTAGATGAGGTTGAGAAACTGCGCCAATGGAGCACCGATCGCACTCTCAAATATCTTCACATCTTTTTAGATCGAGGGCATCTCAAC
>NZ_CEZBFX010000099.1:7821-18641 GCF_982964205.1 Roseofilum sp.
TCGCACTCTCAAATATCTTCACATCTTTTTAGATCGAGGGCATCTCAACCCATATTAACTCAATCGGGCGAGGGACATTTGACCAAAGTCAGGGACTAGGGAATAGGGAGAAGACTGGCTAGAATTTACAAGGGTAAGGTTCCACCATTCCATTGATGATTAGGATCGGGATAAAAAGTGACTCCGCCACCTTCGCTACCACCACAACGAATGGCTATTATCCAACCACCAGGGACTTTTGCACGCCATGCACCAAGTCCCCCTGTTGGTTGATTCTTACAGTCCAGTTTTTGCCAATAGAATTCTGCCATGTAATTTCTTCCTTAATATTCTGAAAAACGGGATAGATAATCTGGCGATCTCACAGAGCAGAAATGCTATTGTTTCAAAAGAAAGTAGTATAAAGTAGCTAGTTATGAGCGATTGAATGAATATGCAAATTTTGTGAGGAGTATTAGGTTGTTGCTATATAACCAGTGGGTTTGAGAGCATCGATCAGCATATCACTGGTTATATTTGCTTTTTGATCAATGGAAACAGCGATCTCCTTTTTGCCGACATTTACTTTTACTCTTACAACACCATTGACCTTTTGCAAAGCCTGTTTTACCGTATCAGCACACATCTGACAATGGAGATCGTCACACTTGAGTGCAATGTCGTTAGCTGGCTGTTTTTGAAAAAACCATTTCATATTTGTCATTCATGAGCATAACTTCTAGTTGATTTTACTGCAACTCTTGCAACAGGGCATCGGTTCGGCTGAACCTACAGATTTTCTAAAGCATTTTAGGGATCAATTCTGGGGCGATCGGGGCTGTATTATAAGTGTAATGTAAATCCTCGGGTTTTATACTACAATTAAGATCGAGACTTTCAGTTCTCACTGAGAAAACGATCGACTATCCACGATTCATGCAGTTTACTGGGCTATTTGAAACTCATATTACTGTTAGCGTGAAGGACTTAGATGAGGTCGAAAAACTTCGCCAATGGAGCGCCGATCGCGGCTTACAATGTCTTCACATCCTTTTAGATCGAGGAGTTACCCCATCTCAACCTATGTTAACCCGATGGGGCGATCGCTTGACGCTGGGATGACTGCAATTGTTGCAGTTCTAGCCGAGTTTGCTGCGATCTCTCCCGTTCTCGTTGCACTTGGAGGAGCAATGTTACCTTCTTCCCATTATCCGTAAGTGCGGCGATCGCCCCTTGTGCCATAATCCGTAAACTGTTAAGATATGTTAAGTCATCTCTCAACCGGTCACTAAATCCTATGGGTGCTGCGGTATCTCTGGAAAACGTCTGTAAAGTCTATAACAAAACTCCGGTAGTCGATCGCCTCTCCTTTGCGATTCAACCTGGAGAAATGTTTGGCTTACTCGGGCCCAATGGAGCAGGAAAATCAACTACCATTCGCATGTTAACAACCCTCACCCGACCAACCGACGGGGAGATCGAAGTTGCTGGCTATGATGTGGTGCAACAAGGACAACAGGTAAAGCGTAAAATTGGCGTGGTATTGCAACAAACCAGCGTCGATATTGACTTAACCGTTTGGGAAAATATGGAGTTTCACGGGCGCTTACATCATATTCCGAATCGCGTGCGCCAAGAGAAAATTAATCAATGGTTAGAGTATGTCGAATTAGCCGATCGCCGTCAAGACCCCGTTAAAACCCTCTCTGGGGGGATGAAACGCCGTCTACAAATTGCCAGAGCGCTGCTCCATGAACCCGATATTTTATTCCTAGATGAACCCACTGTCGGCCTAGATCCCCAAACCCGTCGGCGGTTGTGGGAAATTATTCGTGGCTTAAACGAGCAGGGAATGACCATGTTACTGACCACCCATTATATGGAAGAAGTGGAATATTTATGCGATCGCATCGGCATCATGGATGGGGGACATTTAATTGAACTGGGAACCCTAGAAGAATTGCGGCAAAAACATGGAGAAGGCTTAGTCATCAAACAAAAAGGCGATCGCTGGGATTACCTGTTTTTCCCCGACTTAGCCGCAGCCAACGAGTATCTAGAACAGCAACCCGATAAAACCGGTTTCATGGTTCGCCCCTCGAACTTAGAAGATATCTTTGTCGAATTAACCGGAAGACAGTTAGACTAAAGGGTCTAGGTTATCAGATCCCAATTATGCCCCGTTTAGCCACTACAATTGAAGCGATTCTCTACTTAAAAGGTCAACCCGTTAGCTTAAATGACTTGTCTGAATTAGCCCAATGCAGCAAGGAAGATACCGAAGAAGCCTTAATTGAGTTAATTTCCGATTATGCTCACCGGGATAGTGCCCTAGAAGTGTTAGAAACCCCTTCTGGCTATAGTCTGCAATTACGAGAATCCTTTCAAGATCTCACCCATAATTTACTTCCGGCTGAGTTAGGGGTAGGTGCGCTGCGAACCTTAGCAGCTATTGCCTTAAGTGGTTCCATCTTACAAACCGAATTAGTAGACTTGCGCGGCAGTGGCGCTTATCAGCATGTCGGAGAACTGGTAGAATTGGGATTAGTGCGTAAACGCAAAAAAATGGGCGATCGCACCTTTCGCCTACAAGTCACCCCTAAATTTCATCAATATTTCCAATTAGAAGACCTCCCCCAACCCTTCAGCTCCCTGAAAGAAAGTTTAGTCGCGTCCCAAGCACTCGAAGAACCAGAAACCGAATTACCCAAACTCGAACCCTCTTAAATCAAAAACTAGATTTCCTCAAGGGGTGACAAAGAGGCTCGATGGTAGAGAGTGTGGGGGGTTGAGGCGGTGAACGCTTGAACTCACAGTCAGCTGTGAGGTAGGCAATTTCAGCATCGGGGAAAAGACTCTCAAAACTCTCGAGTAAATCCAGCCGTTCATCACTGTTGCTATTACCCCGTTTGTCGAGCATCGTCAACAGCAAGCGCGATACAGCACTTTTCGATGTTATGAGGTACAGTAATCGAAATTTTCCTTGAGAGTGCCTTCCCATGAAAAGCCGGAAGAATGGGCATTATAGCGTGAAAAATGGTTTTCCTATTACCTATTACCTATTACCTATTACCGCGCGAAGCGCTGTAATCTTGTTGCCGATACGGGATTCTCGGAAGGGGCTGGAGATCGCCCCTTCCTTGTCATGGTAGGCATAATTTAACACCTGTAGGGTCGAACGGCCGTTCAACCCTACAACCCGGTCTCATTATTATTAGAAATGACTGGGGATTTAGGGGGATCGAGATGTACCGCTTCAGCAAAAAAAAGTGCTGTAACCCTGACTACTAAGGAATGGGAGGAGTAAATACTTCAGCTCCCACTTGCATTTGAGCCGCGGACATGGAGACAAAATTACTACTGTTTAAGCCTCCAGTATAATCCACCAAAACGCCTAAACTTTGTCCGGTTGCTGCAATGCGGATTAAGGTATCGTTAGCCGAGCTACCGGCTAAATTACCACTGATGTCAAACTCCAGGGCAGAGAAAGTTAAACCATCTGTCAGACCAATCAGATCTTGCGTAGCATTCCAATCGAGAATTTGATCGATTAAACTTGTATTATCACTAGCTTCATCAGTACGGAAAACAAAGGTGTCTGCATCTGCACCACCGGCGAGTAAATCAGTCCCTAGATCGCCAATGAGCAAGTCTTGTCCCGCGCCACCATTGAGCAGATCGTTACCTTGTCCACCGCGAAGGGTATCATTGCCTGCATCCCCAGAAATTTGGTCATTACCGAGATCTCCGCGCAGGAGGTCATCGCCCTCTTCACCAGAGAGAAAATCGTCATTTTGGCCGCCTAAAATGCGATCGCCTCCTGCCGCTCCTCGTAGAGTATCATTACCTTCATTCCCTAAAATCACCTCACTTAAGGATGACCCAGAAACCTGGTCATTCCCATTCAAAGCCCACACTCCGCCTGGATAGTTCATCAGGGAGTTTCTCCCCACTGTAGAACTTAGAACAATCACATTATCAATATCGGTCCCGATCAGACGAGCAATGGCAAACCCTGAGTCAGGAGTCAGAGTAAGATCGGTTGGGGTTGGGGTCGGGGTTGGGCTCGGAGGTGCTGTCGGCTCACTTGGAGTGGGAGTGGGAGTCGGTTCACTTGGAGTCGGCGTTGGAGTCGGCGTTGGCGTTGGAGTCGGCGTTGGCGTTGCTGTCCCGACTTCTACAGCAGCAGAACCCAAAGAAAAGGTCGAACTAGCACGACCGGTTAGATCGCCAAAAAATAGGAAATTAGAAGTGTCATAAGGATCAAAGGGTAATTGAGGATTAGAAGTCGTTGGATCGAAGTTATAGTTGCGAAGAGATCCCGTTAAAATTTGGTTACCATCGGCTGAAAGCGTATAACTATTACCCTCAATTGCCAGAGTATAGTTAGTCGGATTGCTAGTATTAAACTGAGCGGATTCACTGGGCGTAAAATTAATATCTTGGGCAACAATCTGATTTTGTTCAAAATCGAGTTCAATCTCGCTTTGACCGCCATTGCTGACAGCTAGAACACTGAAGCCAAACCGGGTGGGATCGGGACTATTTTCTGAATCAATCACTAAATTAAAGGATATAGTATAGCCAGCCGTGGGATCGAGATTAGGAAAATTAGCATTAACTGGAGTGATTTGAAGGGTTTGTAGGTTAGCTTGGTAATTGGTGTAACCGACAAAACCTGTTTGTCCATCTCCAGTAAAATCTGTATTGAGAGTGACTCGATTATTTCCTAGGGTCTCACTAGCCGCAGGAGCAGCGGGAGGGGGAAGAATTTGTTGTAGGGTCAGTTCACCTTGTTGGCCTGGCCGAGTGCCTAAAGTTCCGTCAAAAAGAGTAGTTACCAAAGTTCGATCCTCACTAAAAATGGATGGCTATAATTTAGGTTATTCCAGACTACAACGGCAGGGGTTCAATTTCCTGCTCGTCTTGAATTTACGGGATCAGAGGAAAAAAGACATTAGAACCCACTTGTAAATCGTTTTGAGTAATACTCGTAAAGTTAGCTGGCCCTAAACCTAGGGTGTAGTCTACAACAATTCCTAGGCTTTGCCCGGTTGCACCAATAATAATCAAAGTATCGTTGGCTCCTCCTCCAGCTAGGTTGTGACTCGTATCAAAGCCGAGGTTAGAAAAGCTTAATCCATTGGTCAGGCCAATTAAGTCTTGGGTGGGATTCCAGTCCAGGATTACATCTACGAAATTGGGGTTAAGGTTGGCTTCATCAGTACGAAAAACGAGGGTATCAAAGCCGGCCCCTCCAGAGAGGTTATCAAATCCTAAATCTCCGATAATAAAATCTTGGCCAATTCCCCCGTTAAGGACATCGTTACCTTGACCTCCTCTAAGGGTATCATTCCCTGCTTCCCCAAAGAGTTGGTCATCACCCAGGTCTCCTCGGAGGAGGTCATCTCCGTTTTCACCAAAGAGGAGATCTTCATTTTGTCCTCCTAAGAGGCGATCGCCCCCCGAACCTCCTCGCAATTGATCGTTGTTCAAGTTCCCTAAAATGACTTCATTTAGATTAGACCCAAAGATCGTGTCGTTTCCTGCTAGGGCCCAGACTCCTCCAGGATAGTTGATTAAGGAATTCTGTCCCGGTGTAGAATTCAAGACAATAAAGTCATTAAAATCTGTTGCCAATAGACGGGGGAGAAAGAAGGAAAAATCAGGAGTAGCTACCATAAGTATCAGGGAATAGGGAATAGGGAAATCCTAGGGTGGGCAGGCTCACAAGTCAAATGCTTCAATTTCAACCCGAATATCCTGCCCACCCGGCCGTGTTGTTAGCGATCTTCGCGCAGTTTATCGAGTACACTGCGGTCTTCTAGGGTGGAGGTATCTCCCGCAATTTCTTGGCCTCCAGCGAGCGATCGCAGTAAACGACGCATAATTTTACCCGATCGCGTTTTCGGCAAAGCATCGGTAAAGCGAATTTCTCCAGGACGAGCCAGGGCCCCAATTTCACCCACTACATGCTGCTTTAACTCTTTCTCCAGGTCTTCTGAAGCACTATACGTGCCCTCTAGGGTAACAAAAGCAACTATTTCTTCCCCTTTAAGGTCATCCGGTTTCCCGACTACAGCCGCTTCAGCGACCGAAGGATGGGAAACCAGAGCCGATTCAATTTCCATGGTTCCCAAACGGTGTCCAGATACATTAACCACATCATCAACCCGGCCCATCACCCAGAAATAGCCTTCCTCATCCTTACGCGCTCCATCGCCAGCAAAATAGAGATATTGGCCATCTTTGGGAGGAATATGTTCCCAATAGGTGCGTCGGAAGCGATCCGGATCGCCGTAAACAGTTCGCATCATACTCGGCCAGGGATGGCGAATCACCAAGTAGCCTCCCTGATCGTCCTCAACTCGATTACCTTCTAGGTCTACGATATCGGCCAAAATGCCAGGAAAAGGAAATGTAGCTGAACCCGGTTTAGTTGGAATAGCTCCAGGCAAGGGAGTAAGCATAAATCCACCAGTTTCCGTTTGCCACCAGGTATCGACAATGGGACAGTTTTCATGGCCGATAATGCGGTGATACCACATCCAAGCCTCTGGGTTAATGGGTTCACCCACCGTTCCCAGAATTCGTAGGGAAGAGAGGTCACGGGCGTTAGGATGATGTTCTCCCAGTTTAATAAAGGCGCGAATGGCAGTTGGAGCAGTATAGAAGATGGTTACGCCATATTTTTCGACTACATCCCAAAAGCAACCGGGGTTAGATGCACGGGGGGCCCCTTCATACATGACCGTTGTGGCTCCATTGGAAAGTGGGCCGTAAACAATATAGCTGTGGCCAGTAATCCAGCCAATATCAGCCGTACACCAATAAACATCGGTTTCTTGCAGGTCGAAGGCCCATTTGAGGGTCATGTGGGTGTAGAGGTTATAACCGCCCGTGGTATGGACAACACCTTTGGGTTTGCCTGTGGTTCCGGAGGTGTAGAGGATGAAAAGCATATCTTCGCTGTCCATGGGTTCGGCTGGACAGTTAGCGGAGACTCCGGCTTGTAGGTCGTGCCACCAGTGGTCGCGGCCGGGTTCCATATGCACTTGTTGGTTGGTACGTTGGACAACAAGGACGTTATCGACGGAAGGAACGGCATTATCGGCGATCGCCTTATCGACCTGTGGTTTCAAGGAAACAATCTTATCTTTACGCCATCCTCCATCGGCAGTAATGACCAGTTTAGCTTCAGCATCCAGCAGTCGGTCTTTGAGGGCTTCGGCACTGAATCCGCCAAAGATGACGGTATGGGGTGCGCCAATGCGGGCACAGGCTAAAAGGGCGATCGCCGCTTCCGGAATCATGGGCATGTAGATCCCCACGCGATCTCCTTTTTGCACCCCTAACTGTTTCAATACATTGGCCATTTGGCAAACTTCTCGATGCAGTTGGGCGTAGGTCAGGGTGCGCGAATCTCCCGGTTCTCCTTCCCAGATGAGGGCAGCTTTATTTTTGCGCCAGGTTTTCAAGTGGCGATCGAGGCAGTTATAAGAAATATTAATCTTTCCACCCACAAACCACTTGGCAAAGGGGGGTTCCCAGTCTAGAACTCGATCCCACTTTTCAAACCAATCTAATTCCTGTTCTGCCAGTTCTGCCCAGAAGCCTTGGGGGTCAGCTTTGGCTTTTTCGTAGAGCTGTTGGTACTCTTCCAGACTTTTGATCTGGGCATTTTGGGCAAATTCTGCTGAGGGGTGGAATTGACGTTTTTCTTTAAGGATCGATTCAATTGTTGGTTGTGACATGCTATAGAGATGATCTTAACTAAAGGTCTATCACTCTTTGTAATCCAGAATCAGCCCAATAGAGATTGAGTTCCATTAAGCTTAAGATTTGTGCTATGCTCCACCCTGGTCATCAGTTCTAAGGAAAATGCCGAAAACCCCGTAAATTCATTCCAGGGATGAAGGCATTCTGAAGAAATCCTTCTCACCAGGCCTTGATATTGGGGTCTTGCCAAGTGTAAGAATTGGGAAAAACAAAATTCGTGAAGGATAAGGAAATACTTGTATCGAGCGCTTTCACTTGATGCCACCAGCCTACAGGAACAAAAATAACTTCTCCCGGTTGTAAGACTTCTTCAATCATTTGCACATTCTTAAAGAGGGGATATTTCTGATAATCGGGATTCTCGCAGTCCACCTTACTAAATACTCCGACATAATTGTAAATTAGAGGAGTTTGTTGGGGAGAAATTAAGCGCCAGCGTTTACGACCATAGACTTGAGCCATCATTAAGTTCACGGGATCGTGGTGCAGGGGGGTAATGGTTCCACTCGGTCCAAACCAGAAGAACACGCGATTATGGGTTTCTTCTGGATTAAGCAGTTCGGGGAAAAAGATGATATCGCCGAGCAGTCCTTTTAATTCTTCGCGCTCTAAGTTTTGGTTATTGGCGACCATATAATAATCATTATTTTCGCCCCCATTCAAGACTCGATCGGTATAGTCTCCCAGCAAGATAGTTTTGCGATGTTTTTCACATTCAATTTCATATTCACGGTTACGGTTACGGTTGGCTTGGATTTGCACCTCAACATGGCCATATTTTTCTTTTAAGTATTCCGGTGACCAAGTTTTCATCGCCGGCCAATCTTGCATTAAATCGGTTAAGATCACTGGGGTATTGGTGGCATAATAGCAGTCGAGAAATTCCTGTCTGGAAACGCCCGATCGCCGCTCAATCCGATTCGCCTGAGACGAAAGTGCCGCGAGTTGCTGTTGAATGGCGAGGGTTGACTCTAATTTTCGCAGCAGTTGGGCCATATTGTTCCCAGCTTGATAGGACGGTTCCGCCATCACTTGATTAATGGCAATGCGGGCGATCGCCGGATCGATTCCCTGTTGTTTCATCGCCTCAATCATGGACTGTTCGGGCTTATTATGCAGTTTATTTAAGGCGATCCACCGTTTCCAGTTCTCTGGGATTTGGGGTTGACTGGGAGGGAGTTGTTCTTGAGCTTGAGGCATCCACTCTAGGTTCACCTGTTGTTGATTATTCACCGTAATCCGCAAGGGCGGTAAGGTAATTGTCATCGGTTGAGGTTCTGTCATTATTTTTCTTAGGTTACAAACGACTATTAATCACCAAAATATCCAGTGATAGCATTACAAAGGAGCAAAGCTAAAAGCCTTCTCTCCATTCCCCTATCCCTCCACCCTCACCTTTCATCCAAGCTCGTGTTCCGAACTGTTGAACTGAAGCAGAGGCAATCTTAGCTGATTGAGCCAAGGCTTCTGCAAAGTCTAATTCTAGAGAATAATAACAAAATGCACCATGGAGAATATCACCAGCGCCTAATGTATCGACTGCCGAACCTTGAGGAACCGCAATGTGGCTCTGTTTCCCTTGAGTATAGTAGGCGATCGCTCCTTCTCCCTGGGTAATGGCAATTTGAGGAATGCCTAAATCGATTAAATAAGCCATCACTTGTTCGTGGGTGTCACATCCAGGGGGATAGAAATTCGCTGAGGTAATAACCGTATCGGCTAACGCCAGAACCCCTTCAAATCCAGGTTTCCAACTGCCTCCATCGATAATAATGGGAATTTTCCCAGCCTTAGCTATCTGAGCCAATTCTTGACTCATCGCCATTTGATGACCATCGATTAACAGAACCTGTATATTGTCTAAGAGAGCGCTAAAATCTGGATTCCAGGCTCCTTGTGCATGAGTTGCATTAATCGAAATTACGGCGCGATCGCCCCCTGGTTGAGTGACTAAAATCGAGGAAACGGGTGGAGGATCGATCCGTTGCGAGTCAAGATCGATGCAGTGAACCCCATAAACTTCTAAATCTGTCCGAATGAGACGACTGAGGGGATGATTCCCCACACTGGCGAGGAGTTGGGTTGAGCCACTATTTTTGTGTAAGCGCCGCAAATACTCGAAGGAGATCGCCGCATTCGTCGCTGGACCACCCGCCGCCACGGTATAATCCACAGCAACGAGTTTCTCATTCACCTGGGGAATTTTGGGTGTTAGATAGAGGAAGTCTAACGTTGCCAACCCCACAAATAGAGCAGATTTTTCCATACTTAGACCATATGTAAAATTTTAGGCGATCGCAAATCCAGTATGGGGGCGAATGTGTGGCGGGTGAAAACCTAAAACAATATCCGATTTCGGCACACCCGCTTCCAATAATTTCTCCGTAATGCTATCTTCAATCCCATCGCGATGAATCCAGATTTTACCATCAATAATCTGGGCATGGGTAATCATACCATGAACGCGATGTTTTCCATCCCAACCGATAATCACCAACATAAAGTGATGGTTCGTCCAATCAGCAATCACATGGCTCTTAATGTCACCATGGCTATAGGGAATTTGGGCATAGTAGTCTAGAAATTCTTGGATCAGTTGACCATATTCATTTACTCTATCCATTGGCTTATTTCCTGTGATGTTTCATCAAATCTCAACACTTTAACTTGATTGGTGCGAATGGCAATTTGAGCTATTTTTTCATCAAAAAAATCAAAATAAACCAAATCAGAAACTGCTAAATACAACTTACGGTCTTGATGAAGATGTGATTCTTGCATTAATCCTCTGTAAAGCACATATTGACCTAAAGCATTTTCTAAATCTTGTACAGGAGATGGACACACAAAACTTTTGACCTCTACAGCAATTCGTTGGTTATCTTTTTCGGCAGCTAACAGCTTCTCTGCACCCAGATCGACATAAACCGTTCGGCCTCCGACGGCTAAGGAGAGTGGATCGTTGGTAATTTTTCAGCCATCTTTAATTAAAGCTGTTTTGACTGTTTCATGATAGATACAGCGCTTTGCGCTGTGATGGGGGGATAGGGGGATGGGGGGAT
>NZ_CEZBFX010000100.1:0-14275 GCF_982964205.1 Roseofilum sp.
ACGATACTTTGGGGGTCACCCTTGGGCAAAATAGCTCGGTGCCAGGTCCATTTTTCAAACAAGCCCCTTTATTGATAAAGGGGCTTGTTCGTTTTTTGGCTTTTTAATTCATTTTTGTATGATTTTCTGCTACACTAAGAGATTGTGTTAATTGAATGGAGGAGGAATAGAGTATGCCTAAATTAAAAACCCGCAAGGCAGCAGCTAAGAGATTTAGAGTTACAGGAAGTGGTAAGGTTCTACGTCGTAAAGCGAATAAGAATCACTTGCTTGAGCATAAGAGTACAACTCGCAAGCGTAGGCTTTCTCAGATCACAACAGTATGTGAGAGAGATGAAGAAAATGTCCGCTTAATGTTGCCTTACCTTTAAGGGAGTTTCGTCCCACCAAATCTAGTTCAGATGTTCAACTCAATCAAGTTAGGATAAACGATTATGCCAAGAGTCAAACGGGGTAATGTTGCTCGGAAACGCCGTAAGAAGATTTTAAAGCTCGCTAAAGGGTTTCGTGGATCTCATTCTAAACTCTTTCGGACAGCCAATCAACAAGTAATGAAGGCGTTGCGGAATGCGTACCGAGATCGCCGTAAACGTAAGCGTGATTTTCGTCGTCTGTGGATTGTCCGTGTCAATGCAGCCGCTCGTCAAAACGGAGTGAGCTATAGTAAGCTAATGGGTAATCTCAAAAAAGCAAATATCCAGCTTAACCGGAAAATGTTAGCAGAGATGGCTATTCTCGATCCTCAAGGATTTAGTAAAGTAGTGGAATTAGCCACTCAAAAGAGTGCCTAGATAGTTTTGGAAACAGAGTGAGGAGACTGATAGATAAGAGGAAAAACAGTTGATGATAAGAGGAAACTAGGTATTGGATATTGCCTCTTACGCAGTACAATAACAGGAGAGGATACCAACATAGATTCTGATGGAAACTTCACTGCCGATCGCTTATCTTTCTATATTTCTAATCTTGCTTGCTGTCTCAGCTTGGTTTATCTTTCGTCAAGTTCTGAAAACTCGGCGTTCCGAAGCTGTATTTTCCCAATTGCAAAAAAAACTGAAATCGAACAAAGGGACAGCCCAGGAATACTATGAGCTGGGTTGTCTTTATTCTGATAAAAAGCTCTATAGCCAAGCAATTCAACTCTTTCAAAAATCACTCAAGTGTGATGATATTCCCGAGCAAGAAAGTGCTTTGGTGTATAACGCATTAGGATATGCCTATGTCGCTAAAGAGCAATATGATTTGGCGATTCGACAGTATAAAGAAGCTCTAAAGATGGCTCCAGCCTATGTTATTGCGTTCAATAACATAGGCTTTGCCTACGAAAAAAAGAATTTGATAAGGCAAGCGTTACAAAGCTACGATCAGGCTCTGAAGATTGATCCAAACAATAAAACAGCTAAAACAAGAGCTAATTCTTTAAAGAAACGCCTAACTCCATCAGAATAAAAAGTTGCTAGATAGTCTGTGTGAAAATGGGTTAGTGGTAATTAACTCCTAAAGGATTACCTTTCTAGGTTACTTAGATTTCAATCTTCTAGAATCATTTTTTCTGTTGTCTAGTCCATAAATTGGGAGAGTGAACTGTGGAAAATTCCCTCGATAGCCTGTGGACTCAAGTTCTGGATCGACTTGAAAAAAAACTAAGTCAGCCAACGTTTGAGACTTGGATTAAAACAGCGATGGCAATTGACTTGAAAGAAAATTGCCTGATTTTGGAAACTCCGAATTTATTTGCTCGCAACTGGCTTCAAGCCAATTATATAAACATTATTAACACGACTATAGAAGAAATTGTAGGTCATTCAGTGACGATCCAAATAAAGGTTGCTAATCAAGAAAAGTCCTCAGAAAGCTTGAATCTATTGTGGTCTTCAAATCCTGCTATTCCGAAAACTTATACTTATCCA
The DNA here is from genome assembly GCF_982964205.1 of Roseofilum sp. Taxonomy (NCBI): domain Bacteria; kingdom Bacillati; phylum Cyanobacteriota; class Cyanophyceae; order Desertifilales; family Desertifilaceae; genus Roseofilum; species Roseofilum sp. Next base: position 1,911 of record NZ_CEZBFX010000100.1, read on the forward strand.
AAACCCACCGAACTTAATCCTAAATACGTGTTTGAGCATTTTGTGGTGGGTTCCAATAATCGTATGGCTCATGCCGCATCTCTAGCAGTTGCTGAATCTCCGGGACGAGATAATCCACTGAGTTTTAATCCTTTGTTTCTGTATGGAGGTGTGGGTCTAGGGAAAACTCATCTCATGCAAGCTATTGGACATTATCGGTTGAAAATCAGGTCAGATGCTAAAGTTTTTTATGTCTCGACTGAAAAATTTACGAATGATTTAATCACAGCTATCCGTCAAGATAGTCGTCAAGGATTTCGCGATCACTATCGGACCGCCGATGTTTTATTAGTGGATGATATTCAATTTATTGAAGGTCAAGAATCGACTCAAGAAGAATTCTTTCATACCTTTAATACCTTACATGAAGCGGGAAAACAAGTTGTTTTAGCCTCAGATCGTCCTCCCAGTCAAATGCCTCAACTTCAAGAGCGTTTATGTTCCCGGTTTTCAATGGGATTAATTGCTGATATTCAACCCCCTGATTTAGAAACGCGAATGGCAATTTTGCAAACAAAGGCAGAGTATGAAAATTTAAATTTACCCCAAGCTGTAATTGAATATATTGCTACCAATTATACATCGAATATTCGGGAATTAGAAGGGGCATTAATCCGGACAGTCGCTTATATGTCGATTTCGGGATTGTCGATGACGGTAGAAAATATCGCGCCGGTCTTGAATCCACCGGCTGCTAATGGTGAAGTTTCTGCCGATGTGATTATTGCTGTAGTTGCGGAAGAATTTCAGGTGAGTCCAGAGGATTTAAAAAGCACTTCAAGACGCAGAGAAATTAGTCAAGCCCGTCAAATTGGCATGTATCTGATGCGTCAACATACAGACTTGAGTTTGCCTAAAATTGGAGAAGAATTTGGAGGAAAAGACCATACAACGGTTATGTATAGCTGTGATAAAGTGGGGCAGAGACGGGAGAAAGATCCAGACTTGGCGAAGCTACTGCGACAACTCGGAGATCGCATAACCCTGGTTAGTCGTTCCCAGGGCAGGATCTGAGAATCATTAGAAAAATGAGAATTTTGGCCTAGAGATTGCTATGATTTGTGGAGTTTGACCCTGTGATTTTGAAGTCCTCTATAGTCTCTCCTATTCTCTCTTGGTGATCATGAAAACTGATAGCCGCTCCCAACAGCAACAGTCCCTGTTGCGTCAATTGCTCAAAGCCATCCATAACAATCCAGGCGATCGCCAAGCCATCTACCCGTTGTTAGAAAGTAACGCCAGCTTACTCAACTCCGACTTTGCCCAAGAATTAACTCGTTGGGTAACGGAAAAAGGGACAACATCAAAATCCACCACAGCAGTGAGTTTAGCCAAAACACTCTGTCGCTTTGCAGAACTGATTGCCTCATGTCCCCAAGGAAATCATCGCTTGTATTGTGAAATTGCGATCGCCAGTTATCAAGTTGCTCTCGATCTCTTTTCCCAAGCTCCCCACCTTCCCCAATACAGTGAAACTAAAACCCTACTAGCCGAACTAGAAAACCATTATCACACCCTACCGAGTGACTCAGAAATCCCCAGCTCACAAACCTTTCCTAACTCACGAGATGGGCTATACCTCTCGAGTCGAGTGGAAGAAAAATCCTATGAATTACTGCAATGGGGAGGATATGGTTTATTGGTGCTGACCCTATTCAAAACAGTAGAATACCTGATCCACATCCACCCTAGTTCTACCCTCGATCGCCTCGATCTAGCCCATCAGTTAATCGATATCGTCTGGATGCCCCTCATTGGATTAATCCTCGTCTTTTACCGTCAACAAGGATATGTGTCCCGCATTCACCTCTATTGGTTACGGTTCCTCTCCTGGGGATCGCTGGGATTAGCCAGTCTCTATGGTGTTTTAACCCTCTTTGGCTTTAGTGTAGCTCTTAATATCACTCAAGGTAGTGTCCAAAAACCGCCCACGGCTCCAACGACTAACCCAACGGTTACCCTAGGAAGTCAACAACCGATCAACTTAAATATCGTCTCATCGATTACCCAACCCTTTATCAGCTCCCCTGAAATCCCCAAGCAACCAAGCCCACAACCTCTAGGACTGCTGGGGGGAGTCTGGGGAGTCTTAGGGTTTACTCTCATCTGGCGGAGGACTCGATGGACTCGGTGTTTTCGTAGATGATCGTTGACAATCCTAGGGGTTTTTCTTAAACTCCAGAAGAGTGTCTCGAGTTGGAAAAACAGAACAAATGAAGTAATATCAAATCGCAAAAATCACGCTACACATCCATCCCCGTGTCCCCGTGTCAATCATCCGTAGCACACATCTAAGGATTTGATATTACTGTCGAGTGAAGGCGGGTTATAAGGGGGTAAAGAACCCGCTCCTACAGAATTTGGAAAGGATGCCTAAGCTCCTAGAATGCTTGCCATCTGGTCAACGGGGGCTTTTTCTAACCGGGGGCCTTGGATCTGAACGATCGCCGATCCCAGATAATTCCCCCAACGAGCCGCTTGTGGGGCACTATACCCATGAGTTAGTCCATACAAGGCACCACCAGCAAAGGCATCTCCTGCACCTACGGTATCTAGAGGTTTGACAGGAAACCCTTCTACCGTAATGATTTGTTTATTTTCGACCACTAAACAGCCCTTATCACTATCCGTAATAAAGGCAAGATTGACGAGTTCTCCGACCTTTTGAGCGCAAGCCTCCAAATCTTTCAAGTCTAAAAACTGACGCACTTCATCCGCATTGCAAAACAGGACATCGCAATAGTCAGTGACCACATTGCGGAAATCATCGCGGAAACTGTGCAACAAAAACGGATCAGAAAGGGTAAAGGACACTTTCACGCCATGGCGTTTAGACTGCTCCATGGTTTCAATGCTTGCTTTTCGGGTATCATCTCCTGTCCAGAGATAACCTTCCACATAGCTATATTGACAGCGTTTGAGCTTCTCCACATCAATATCACTGGGGGAGAGGGTAGTGGAAGCACCCAAATTGGTACACATGGTGCGCTCTGCGTCGGGAGTTGTCAAGACCACACAAGTGCCTGTAGGGCCATTTTCAATAGGAGCTGGAGTAACTTCAAATTCAATTCCTGCTGCTTTCATATCTTGGGCATAAAACTCGCCGTTTTCATCTTGGGCGACTTTACCCGTATAAAACCCTGTACCGCCACTTTGGGCGATCGCAATCATCGTATTGGCCGCAGATCCTCCAGACCTTAATTTCAGGCTATCTCGCTGGAGTCCTCCCAGAATTTTCCCCTGAGCTTCGGCATCTACCAGAGTCATCACTCCGCGCTCTAGGGCCTGTTCAGTAATAAACGAGTCATCGACCAACGCCAGCACATCCACCAACGCATTACCGACACCAAAAACATCCAATTGATTACTCATGCTAATTCTTGATACTCCTTATATTCAAAAAGGGAATAGGAGAGACAAGAGGGAAAACTTTTGTTTGACTCCCTACTGCCTATTTCACTCCCGACTCCCTAAAAGCGCGTAGCACAACAAAAAAGGGCGAATCGTAATCCGCCCCAATCGGGTCGTATAAGAACAACCCTCTAACCTTGATTTTCGTCTTCCGCCATTTTCCGAGTCACCCTAGAAGCCAAAACAGTAACCACCAACTGTTTCGGTTCCGCCATAATTTTGACTCCTTCGGGGACATTTAGATCTTTAACTGCTAGAGAACCGCCAACAGCCAAATCTGTCACATCCACATCAATCACTTCCGGAATTCGATCGGGAGGACATTGAACCCGAACTTCACTCAGGGGAGAATCGAGTAAGCCACCAGATTGTTTCACCCCGATCGCCTCTCCGACAAAGTTTAAGCGTACATCGACTTCTACACTCTTCTGAGAGGCGATCGAAAAGAAACTCAGATGATAGGGAAACCCTTTCCAAGGATGCCGTTGTACTTCCCGCAGGAGAGCTTTGCCGTTCCAAGAGAGTTCCGGAATATTAACATTAATCAGGGTATTGTTTACCACTGCACTTTTAAGCAAATTCTGAACCGTTTTATCATCCACGGTTAAAGAAATCGATTCATTGCCCTTATGGCCATACAAATTAGCTGGGATTAATCCAGAACGGCGTAAGGCTCTGGCTTTGCTTCCCGCTTCTCTTTGGTGACACTCAATAGTAAGTTCCATAATGTCTGTTTCAGTGTTGATTTTACTCAGGTTGAATTCAAGCCATGGCCAGATTTAGACCAACTGACAGTTAGTTAGTATTGGTCTTTACTGGAATACCATTAGCATCAAGTAAGGCCCGTTTGGGCCCGTGGATGGGGTCTTCAACGATGATTGTGCAATCGCGACTGGCTCCCAGGGATACAATCGCGATTGGCACATCCATCAGTTCTGCTAGAAATTTGAGATAATCTAAGGCAGCTTTCGGCAAATCTTCCAAGGTTCGGCACTCAGCAGTCGATTGTTTCCACCCTGGAATCGTTTCATAAATCGGTTTACATTTGGCAAAAATCCGGGCGTTAGTGGGAAAATTCTCGCACCGTTGGCCCTCGACTTCATAGGCTACACAGACCTTAATTTCATCAATATTATCGAGAACATCAAGCTTGGTAATGGCCAAACAATCGAGTCCATTAATGCGCACGGCATAGCGACCAATCACCGAATCAAACCAACCACAGCGCCGGGGACGACCGGTAGTCGTACCAAATTCAGCTCCTATAGAGCCTAATTCTTTACCGATTTCATCGTTCAGTTCTGTGGGAAAGGGCCCCTCACCTACGCGGGTAGTATAGGCTTTAGCAACCCCAATCACCCGGTCAATCACCGTTGGTCCAACTCCTGCACCGACACAGGCACCGCCTGCAATGGGGTTGGAGGAGGTGACATAGGGATAGGTTCCATGATCTAAGTCAAGCAGTGTTCCTTGCGCACCTTCAAACAGGATATTGTGGCGCTTTTTAATGGCTTCATAGATTTTCAGGGAACTATCCACCACATAGGGGCGCAACCGTTCAGCATATTCTAAGTATTGTTCAATGACTTCTTTGGGGTTGAGGGGCGGTAAGTCATAGAGCTTTTCAATCAGGGCATTCTTGTACTCAACCGTCCATTGCAGTTGCTTGCGGAGAATGTCTGGTTGCATTAAGTCAACGATACGAATACCCGTGCGTTCAGACTTATCGCTATAGGTGGGGCCAATCCCCCTTTTGGTGGTTCCAATTTTGTGTTCTCCCCGTTTTTCTTCTGAAGCTTGATCGATGAGCCGGTGGTAGGGCATCGTAACGTGGGCGGTTTCAGAAATCATCAACTGCTCTGTAGAGACATTGAGCTGATGGAGTTGATCGATTTCTCCGATGAGTACCTTGGGATCGATTACTGTGCCGCCACCGATGATACAGGCCGTATCGGGGTAGAGGATACCAGAGGGAATCAGGTGCAGTTTGAAGGTTTGGCCCTGGACAACAACTGTATGTCCAGCGTTGACTCCGCCTTGATAGCGAACAACGACATCTGCTGATTTACTCAGGAGATCCGTGATTTTTCCTTTTCCTTCATCGCCCCACTGGGCACCAATTACGATAACGTTAGCCAAGGGTCTTTCTCTCAAGCGATCGCACAATCTACTATTATTGTGGATTTCATTTTCTTATGTCAAGTCCTCCGATCGCTTTTCTGGGGTTTCGATTGCCTCAATAAACTCGCGAATGGCTTGAGCCACCCCATCCCGATGGCTGCGCGGCCAATCTGGAGCGCCAGTTGGTAAGGTTTGCTCCTTCAAATTCCGCATTCGTTCGCTATAGATTTGGGATAGGGGGTCAATTTCTGGATGCCCGTTATGGCTCGACAGACCAGAGAGCAGTAAACTGGGAACCGTGAGATGGGGCAATTCATCCTGGACATATTCTGCTTGAATTTCCTTAGCTCTACGTAAAAACAGCATCTGACAAGCGGGGAAAAATTGGAGAAAGTGCGATCGCTTCTCGAACAGCGCTTCTAGGGGTTTAGCTTTTCCCATCCATCGAGCTACCGGTAACAAAATTTTCAGGAACTGTACCCAAAATGATTTCGGCCCCACGAACCAAGATGCTTGCTTCCATCGATCTTTTAATTGCGGTACATGTACCCCTTCCGGAGCCAATAGAACTAATCCCTTCACCCGTTCCGGATGCGCTAAAGCATAGCGCGTCGCAATCCATCCCCCCAGGGAATGTCCGACCAGATAAACCCCATCTAACTTCAGAGCCTGGCAATATTCCAGTAAACACTCTATCTGTAAATTCACTGAATAATGCACACTTGGCCGATCCGACTCTGAAAATCCCAGTAAATCCGGAGCAAAACACTGGTAATCTGTCCCTAACCGCTCCATCACCCCCACCCATTGACTCCCCTCATCCCAAGACCCATGTAAAAAAATAATTGGTTTTCCCTGACCCACTTCTCGCCAAAACAGGATTCCATGGGAGAGTTTAATACGAGAATTCCGAAATAGAAGTGTCATATCACTATCAATTATTAAAGATGCACAATTCAAAACCACACCCACAACCCCGTAGGGGAGGTTTCACCCATTATCTAGGATACCTACAAATCAATTACGTATTCATGTCCGCGAAGCCCAAACCCGCCCCTTGTATCTTAAGAGAGTAGGAGATCGGGCCAAGTCAGCGATCGTTAAACAGCAAGCTCCATCGATGTAGGGAGCCGAAGGTTGGGAACTCTCAAACAAGGACGGGGTAGCCGCTTGTCCTTCCCGCCATGCCAAGAAATTGTACAAAGTGGCGATCGGATCTTGACCCGCTTTCAGGGTGTAAATCAGGTGTTCACACCGTCCATTGACTTGACTGGCAGTGCAAATTACCTTTAACTTTAGATCTCTCTGAAAAATCAGGGTGATTTTATGCCGATTTGCATAAAATTGTGATAAATCTTAATCTTAATTGGCTCTTAAGTAACGTTTTGTTGCGTTTTTTCGATCCCTAATCCCTATAGGGACGGGCTATAGCCGAATCTAGAAGACCCCAAAACCCATTCTGTAAACCGGCTTTTAATATTTAATGGATTCACCGATCGCCGACAGCCTCCACTTCCTGCGCTCCAAAAATCGCCTCTGGATGGCAGTAATGCTTAAACTCTAGGAAATTCTCAAACGGATCGGCCAAGAAAAACGTAAAATGCTCCGTTAATTGTCCCGGAAACCGTTGTTTTGGTTGTTGAAAGAAGCGTAAATTTCGATCCTGCGATCGCTCTAAAAGCCGATCCCAATCCGACTTTTGAGCAAATACTAAGCCAAAATGACGAGGATAAATACCCGCTTGTGGAGTTAATGGCTCATCAGTGACATGGGCAACTAACTGATGGCCATACAAGTTTAGAATAAGAGCATGGCGCGATTCTCGACCCATTTGGCAGCCCAAACCTTCCACATAAAAGGCTTTGGTTTCTTCCAGATTTTGTACGGGAAACGCCAGATGAAATAACACGCTATCCATAACCTAAACTTCTATCCTCAATGACTGATTTAACGATCTTCACTAATCCCTGGATGGTTGCCGTCATTCTAAATACGGTCTTATTAACCATTGTCGCATTCGCGCCGAAAAAGTTGTTAACCCTTGCGGGAGTCATTCATGCTTGGGTTTTGGGAGTCCTCGTCTGGGGAACCTTGGAATGGCCGGGTTATGCAGTCGTTGGCTTTTATTTCTTAGTCGGATCGGGAGTAACTCGGATCGGTTTAGCCGAAAAAGAGGCTCAAGGAATCGCCGAAAAACGCTCTGGTGCAAGGGGGCCGGAAAATGTCTGGGGGTCTGCTTTTGTGGGAGCAGTTTGTGCTTTAGGTGTCCTGCTTATTCAGGACCAAGGGGGGCCCGATGAGCTAATTCCATGGTTGGGTTTAGCCTATGTAGCCAGTTTTAGTACCAAATTATCGGATACTTGCGCTTCCGAGGTTGGCAAAGCTTATGGAAAACGGACATTTCTGATTACTACATTGCAACCGGTAGCGCGGGGAACAGAAGGAGCGGTCAGTTTGGAGGGAACCTTAGCCGGGATGGTCGGGGCGATCTCCCTTGCCCTGGTCGGTTGGCTCGTAGGTCTAATTAGCCTCTTGGGTGTCCTCTATTGCCTGGTGGCGGCATTTTTGGCCACAAATGTCGAAAGTGTCATCGGAGCAACCGTACAGGAGAAAATAAGCTGGCTTACCAATGAATGGGTCAATATTATTAACATTACCTTGGGGGCAATCTTCGCCATTCTGTTAAGATTAAGCTTCCCAGGATTCTGAATTCAAATCTTTCCTTGACGGAGATCAAAATATGACCCCATTCATTTTAAATAATCCAGACACTGCCTCGATTACCGATGAGCAATTTTATCAACTTTGCGCTGCTAACGGTGACTTGCGACTAGAACGAACGGCTAAAGGAGACTTAATCATTATGCCACCCACTGGAGGAACAACGGGAAACTGGAATTTTAAAATTGCTCAACAATTAGCCAATTGGACCGATACTGACGGAACCGGAATAGGGTTTGATTCTTCTACTTGTTTTAAACTTCCTAAAGGGGCGGATTATTCCCCCGATGCAGCTTGGATACCGTTAGCAAAATGGGAAGCGTTAACCCCCGAACAGCAAGAGAAATTCCCGCCCATTTGTCCTGATTTTGTCATCGAACTGCGTTCACCTAGCGATTCCCTCAAACTCCTGCAAGACAAAATGCAGGAATATCTGGATAATGGTACTCAGTTAGGCTGGCTCATTAATCCCCAAAACCGTCAAGTAGAAATTTATCGTCAGGGACAAGACAAACAAATTTTAGATCATCCTCCCAGCTTATCCGGAGAAGATATTTTACCCGGATTTGTTTTAAATCTTCACTTGATTTGGTGAGAGCTTCTTTCCCCCATCCCCCCACCTTGCAGCCGGTAGAGCAGAGAACTGAGGGTGCGGTGGCGGCGAATCATGTTAATCTTGTTAAGAAATCTATAGTTAACCGCATTTAGGTATATATGTCTCTTCCCATTCGCAATGTTGCCATCATTGCCCACGTCGATCATGGCAAAACAACTCTTGTGGATGCTCTGCTCAAACAATCGGGTATTTTTCGCGAAGGGGAAGAAATCCCCGATTGTGTCATGGATTCTAATACCCTGGAACGGGAGCGGGGGATTACAATTCTGTCTAAAAATACTGCTGTTCATTATAAAGATACGTTAATTAATATCGTTGATACCCCAGGCCACGCCGATTTCGGGGGCGAAGTCGAGCGGGTGTTGGGAATGGTTGATGGTTGTATCCTGATTGTGGATGCCAATGAAGGGCCGATGCCTCAAACCCGCTTTGTGCTGAAAAAAGCCCTAGAAAAGGGCCTGCGTCCAATTGTGGTGGTGAATAAAATAGACCGCCCGCAAGCCGATCCCCATGGGGCGGTTGATAAAGTCTTAGATTTATTTCTCGAATTGGGTGCAGATGACGATCAATGTGAATTTCCTTACTTGTTTGCTTCGGGTATTCAAGGCTATGCCAAGGAAGACTTAGAGGGCGAGAGCGAGGATATGAAGCCCCTGTTTGAGTCTATTTTGCATCATGTTCCCCCTCCGGTTGGAGATCCGGATAAACCGCTACAATTGCAAGTTACGACCCTAGACTATTCTGAATATTTAGGTCGGATTGTGATTGGTAGAATTCACAACGGAACGATTAAATCCAATCAACAAGCGGCTTTAGTCAAAGATGATGGCCAAATCGTTAAATCAAAAATCTCAAAGTTGATGGGATTTGAGGGTTTAACCCGTGTGGATATGGAAGAAGCTTCAGCCGGATATATTGTGGCTGTGGCTGGATTTAGCGATGCCAACATTGGGGAAACCATTACTTGTCCTAATGAACCCCAAGCTCTACCCTTGATTAAGGTGGATGAGCCAACGTTGCAGATGACGTTCTCGGTGAATGATTCGCCGTTTGCGGGACAAGAAGGAAAATTTGTAACTTCTCGTCAATTGCGCGATCGCCTCTTCCGGGAACTGGAAACCAATGTTGCCCTGCGGATCAATGAAACCAATTCCCCAGAATCCTTCCTTGTCTCTGGACGCGGTGAACTTCATTTGGGTATTCTCATTGAAACCATGCGTCGTGAAGGATACGAATTCCAAGTTTCCCAACCCCAAGTTATTTATCGAGAAGTCAACGGCCAACCCTGCGAACCTTACGAATGTCTGGTTTTGGACGTTCCTGAAGACTCTGTAGGTGGATGTATGGAACGCCTCGGCCAACGTCGTGGTGAAATGCAAGATATGCAAATGGGAGGCAACGGACGCGCTCAACTGGAATTTGTGATTCCTGCACGGGGTTTAATCGGGTTCCGAGGTGAATTTATGCGCCTCACCCGTGGTGAAGGGATTATGAATCATAGCTTTTTTGAGTATCGCACCCTAGGGGGAGAGGTAGAAACCCGTCGCAATGGGGTTTTAGTAGCCTTTGAAGAAGGAACAGCCACGTTTTATGCCCTCAAAAATGCGGAAGACCGGGGCTTATTTTTCATTACTCCCGGAACTAAGGTGTATAAAGGCATGATTGTGGGCGAACATAATCGTCCCCAAGATTTGGACTTAAATGTTTGTAAGACCAAACAGCTTACTAACATGCGCTCTTCGACTGGGGATGAACTGGTACAATTGCAAGCTCCAGTACAAATGAGTTTGGAACGTGCTCTGGAATATATTGGTTCAAATGAATTGGTGGAAGTGACTCCAGAATCTGTGCGCTTGCGGAAGGTGAGCAAGAAACTGGCGAAACGTTAAGTCAGTTGTGGGGAGTAGGGAGTAATTCCTATGTTCCTATTCCCTATTCCCCATTCCCCATTCCCTATTCCCCCTTCCCCCTTCAACCCAGGTCGAAGAAGTCACTAATCATCGGCAGAAACTCTTGCACCGCTTTGACTAAACCCGCAGCCGCAGGCAAACCGGTAATCAGTCCCTTGAGCATCGTGGTGGCGCGTTTGGCCGCTTTTTGGAAACCGTTATCCTGGGGATTTTGACCCGCTTCGCCGATAATGTTCAGTTGCTCCAAGGCTTCGGTTTTGTCCTCGTCGTTGAGTTCGCTGTTGTTGATGGCAATTTGTAGCTCCGTGAGAATCGCTTTCAGGTCGGGTTTATCCGGTTCTGGGGGAATATCCGGAAGTTGATTGAGCGTCGTCGTGAGGGTGCTATTTTGGTTATCAATGTTTTGCACTGCACCACTGGCATCCAAGTCACCCCCTGCCAGGTTGCCTTTATTGTCGCCACCTACAGAAATACTGGGATTATCACTCATGGCCTTACTCTCTGCACTGCTGGTTACATTGATTGTAGGCGATAGAAGGGGAAGTTTTGCGATGATATCATCCATCTGTTGTTTCATCTGTTGTCCATGGAGTTGATAGAGTTCGGCTTGGACTTCCAGGCGAGCAACGTAAGCTGCGTCAAAGTGCTGTTCAACTTGAGCTTTATCCGTTTTGGGAGGCACTTCGAGGGTAACCAGGACATCCTCACCTTTTTTCTGGATGGATTGAATGGAGTCAAAGGTAATCTCCGGATTTTCTTCCATGACTTTCTGAAGCGCGGCGGCGAATGCTTCGGGGTTCATGCCACCTTTGAGTAAGATCTCGATGGTATGCATCAGTTCAGTGTAGAGATGCTCAAAGTCACCAGGAGCAAAGACTTTATCGGGATTATGGGGACGGCGATCGCGGCTACCCAGTGGGTTGGGGTGTTCCAGGAGATAGATGTATTGGCAGTCTACATCCTTAAAAATAGTCGTAGGTTCGATGTTCCAGGCTTCCAGGCAAGCACCCGTGAGATAAGCATGGGTGAAATTTGTGCCGATGGCAGTTGATTCAGTCAGGTTAGCGTCTTTCAGGTTCGCACCACTGAGGTCGGCTTCACTCAGGTCAGCTTGTTTGAGGTTAGCGCTCTCTAGGTTCGCTCCAGCTAGAAATGCTCCTCGGAGGTTGGCTTTGCAGAGGTCGAGTTTATAGCCACTTTCTGGGTTAATCAGCAAGTTTCGCACGGTGGTATTGGCGAGGAGCGTTTGTCCCGGACGAGCGAGGTCAAGTTTTTGGGTATTGTTGAAGCGGGTGCGGAGCAGGTGAGCGTGACGGAAATCGCAGTTTTTCAGCCTAGCTCCGGTAAAGTCCACATCCATTAATGTTGTACCGCGAAAGCTGGTTCCTCCCCAAGCAGCAAAGGCAACGGCAGCCGAACGTATCCAGGCATCACGGGGGTCGCCTTTCATCGCTCGCCAGGCAATGTAGACGTTCAAGCCTGCGACTGCGAGTGCGACTGCGAGTGCGACTGCGAGTGCGACTGCGAGTGCGACTGCGAGTGCGACT
>NZ_CEZBFX010000100.1:14375-15914 GCF_982964205.1 Roseofilum sp.
GCGACTACGACTGCGACTACGACTGCGACTACGACTGCGACTACGACTGCTCCTGCTCCTGGTCCTGCTCCTGGTCCTGCTCCTGCTCCTGCTCCTGCTCCTGCTCCTGCGCTAAGGCCGGCCACAACTCCTTTACGAAGTATGACAACGTAGAGAATCACCAGAACAACCAGTGAAACCCAACCAGCGACTATATTCTCTAAGTTACCTGTGTCAAAGATGAGAGTGACGAAATAAGCAGGCCACCAAGAGAGAAAACCAGACAATACAGACATGACCAAGGCAATCATAAGATTCAGTGCCATGCGCCGTTTCTGGAGTCCCGCTTTTGCTCCGCAGAACTTCACCCCCGTTAAGTTGGCTCCCGTAAAGTCGGTTCCGCGAATATCTGCCCGACTGAAGTCTGCTCCCGCCAAGGTCTTACCCTTGAAGGACTGTCCTCGCAGGTTCTCCCCCTGGAAGTTGCGCTCTCCTGCGGCATAGTTAGCTAAGACCTGGCGTGCTTTCATGGAACAATTAACAATGAACAATGAATAATGAACAATGAAGATGGGTTTTCCCTATTCCCCATTCCCCATTCCCCATTCCCTAGCATATAGTGCTGTGCTATAGCTCTAAGGCCATTTGGTACAGTTTGCGTTTGGGAACATGGGTGAGTTGGGCAAGATGGCGACTAGCTTGCGATCGCGACCAGCCTTGCTCTAATAAGTCCACTAATTCGGCTTTAAGTGCAGCTTCGGATAGCTCTACATTACTGATATCTGCACCAGCAACAACCAGGGTAAATTCTCCTTTGGGTTGATGTTCTTGATAATATTGGATGGCTTCATTTAAGCTTCCGCGCCAAAACTGTTCATAGAGTTTAGTCAATTCGCGAGCAATAGTAATTTTTCGCTCTTCTCCACAAGTTGCCCTTAAATCTTGCAGGGTTGCTTGCAAGCGGTGCGGCGCTTCATAAAGAATCACAGTGCGAGTTTCCGTTTTGAGCATTTCTAAACGCTGGTGACGGGATTTCCCTTTGGGGGGTAAAAAGCCTTCAAAACAAAAGCGATCGCTCCCTAACCCCGAAGCAGATAGAGCAGTTAACGCTGCATTTGCCCCTGGAATGGGAACCACATCGAGTCCAGCGTTTAATGTAGCTTGAACTAACTCATATCCCGGATCGGAAATGCCGGGAATACCCGCATCACTAACTAAGGCGATCGCCTTTCCCTGTTGCATGATCGCCAACAGTTCCGGGATACGCTGCTGTTGATTATGTTCGTGACAGCTAATTTGCCGGGTTTCGATTTGGAAATGTTGGAGTAATTTACCCGTATGGCGAGTATCTTCAGCGGCGATCGCCTCTACAGACTGCAAAACCTTCACCGCGCGAAACGTCATATCCTCTAAATTACCAATGGGCGTTCCTACTATATATAATGTCATTTCGTAATGGGTAATGGGTAATGGGTAATAGGTAATCTCCGCGTCCCCCCATCTCCCCATCTCCCCATCTCCCCATCTCCCCATCTCCCCATCTCCCCATCTCCCCATCTC
>NZ_CEZBFX010000100.1:16014-18484 GCF_982964205.1 Roseofilum sp.
CCATCTCCCCATCTCCCCATCTCCCCATCTCCCCATCTCCCCATCTCCCCATCTCTCTCATGATTGATTTAATCCATGCTCGATCGCAAACCGAACTAGCTCAGTGCGGCTATTCGTGCCCGTTTTCACAAATAAACGGCTCACATACTTCTCCACATTCCGCACACTGGTTTCTAACCGGCGAGCAATTTCCTTATTCATCAAGCCTTCCGTAACTAAATTTAAAACACTTTGCTCTCTAGGCGTAAAATCAATTTGAATCGGGCTAGTTTGAGTCGATACCGTATTCCCTTGTTGCAGGATACCTTGAATTTGATTCAGTTGTTGTTTAATATCATCTAATTCGGTTGAACTACTTGCTGCTGCACGGCGTTCGATCAGATTTTTAACGATCGCCTCTAATTCTTCTGGATCAAACGGTTTAGGAAGATAAGCATCACATCCCGCTTGATAGCCTTGGATGCGATCGGAAGTCATCCCTTTAGCCGTTAAAAAGACCACAGGCATAGACTTAAATCGGTCATCTTCCCGCAATTGTTGTAGGAATTGATAGCCATCCACTTGCGGCATCATAATATCAGAAATCACCAAATCGGGCACAATTTGCTGAACTTTTTCCCAACCTTCAATGGCATTATTCGCCACTTCCACACTAAACCCTGAATCTTCGAGATAAGCTTGTACCGCCTCCCGCAGTCCCGGTTCATCATCTACTAATAAGAGTTTTGCTGACATTGGCTTTTAATGCAAGATAAATCCTATTTCTAGTGTAGCAAATTTCAGGAAATGGTTAAAAACTCTAGTAACGCTTGTGTCGTTTCTTCGGGGGCTTCTTCTGGCAGAAAGTGACCGCAGGGTAAAGAAAATCCTTGAACGTTCACCGCCCGTTCTCGCCAGGTTGCCAGCACATCATAGCACCGTTCCATCACTCCCAATTGTCCCCAAAGGATCAGTAAGGGGCACTGTATCCGTGTATCTAAGTCAGCTCGATCGTGTTCCAAATCAATGGAAGCGGCTGCACGATAATCTTCACAAGTACTATGAATAACATCTTTGTTGCTAAAACAACGGATATATTCGGCGATCGCCTCCTGGGAAAATCCCTCAAAGCGGTGACTCCATTGCCGTAACTTGCACGTTAAATAAAACGCTGGGTCTGATCCAATTAACTTTTCCGGAATTCCTGCGGGTTCAATCAGAAAAAACCAATGGGAATAAGCCGTTGCCAAGGTTTGATTAATCGTCTCAAAAATCGTTTTGGTGGGCACAATATCAAGTAAAGCCGCTTTTTGCACCCTTTGCGGATAATCCAAGAGTAAACGATGTAAAACCCTCGCTCCTCGATCGTGCCCTACCGCTAAAAACTGCCTAAATCCCAGTTGCTCCATCACCTCAACCTGGTCTTGGGCCATCGCTCGTTTAGAATAAGGAGAATGGCGATCGTCTGTTCTTGGATGACCACTATCTCCATACCCTCGTAAATCAGGACAAATAACTGTAAAATGTTGGGCTAACTGTGGGGCAATTTCATGCCACATGACATAGGTTTGGGGATAACCATGCAACAGAAGTAAAGGGGGGCCTTGCCCCCCGATCGCCAAATTGATCTTAACTTCATTAGTGGTGATTTTATGGGGAGTAAAGTTTTCAAACATCAGATTTAGACAACTAATTCGCTACTCACAAACAACCTTACTCTAGTAGGTAACACTTCAAAATTTAGGCTACTCTGGCTCACCTGACAAGCGTAAACTGTTAAAATTAGGGGCAAATTCATATAGCGCTTCGCCCTCTAGCAGTAGCTTATATTGCTTAGGATCTAAGGCTTAAAGCTGTACTCCATAAAAGAGAGAAACTAAATACTACCCATTACCTATTACCCCATTACTCCTACAGAGTCTGATAACTTATGGTCAATTCATCTCCTTTCTCCAAGCAACGCCGTCCCTTTGTGGGTCAAGGGGTCTCCTTTCCGTTACAGGTGACTCGTCAAGGTAGTTTAGCTTTAAGTGCAGAAGATCTCAATATTCGCCAGTCGATGGTTATTATTCTGATGACTGACTTGGGTGAACGGGTGTATCGACCCAATTTTGGCTGTCGGTTATCCGAATTAGCCTTTGCCCCCATGAATCAAGATACGTTAAGCCTGATGCGAATTTGGGTGCAAGAAGCACTGGAACAGTGGGAACCCCGAATTACGGTGCTTAAAGTGCTAACGATTCCCCGTCAAGAAGAAGGTCGAGTTGACCTGATGATTCAATATGAAATTCGGGCTAATTACACTCAGCAGAGTATGGTGTTTCCGTTTTATTTGAAGTCTGAAGAAGGTCAATAGTCAAGGGAGAATAGGTCATAGGGAAAACCCGATTTTACCCTTGGGTATCAGGTTAAAGTGAACTACCTCAAGAATAAGCCATGCACCTTAGAATTTTCCAGAGTGACAGAAGCGCTGTATCCCTCTTCTTTCACT
>NZ_CEZBFX010000101.1:0-13620 GCF_982964205.1 Roseofilum sp.
GCCATTCTCAAAAAGCAAAGGATATATGCTCCATCCGGTACAACTCTGGATGAGTGGGTCAAACTGTACGGAACTTAATTGGAATGACTATATATCTTCAAGAATTGACTTTCGAGAGAGAGGGGTGAAATTCGTCCCTCATTCTAGAGATGCGATCGTAGCCCTCTGGAGGGGTCAAGGGTAGATTTTTGAGGTAAAAGAATGTCACTTGATTCCCAGATTCTAATAAAAAAATCACTTCTGTTTCTGGACAGTAAGTATCGACTGCTTCCAAAATATGGGCGTTCATAAAATGATGGCGTACAATTCGGGTATCGGGAGTACTTAGCCAAGCATTGAGAAAAGGCGCGAGACGACAACGGGGAACAAAGGCAGCCGAAAACGTTTCACCAGTTATCCCCAGATGGGGATGATGGGTAGAGCAAATGACTACCCCGCGAGATGCACTCAAATAGCCAGCCCAAGCATTATAAGCGATCGCCATGAAATTCGTCGCAATAAATTCCTGTTCCCAGTTCAAGCGATCATTTTCCATAAGAAGTTGGGTTTGTGTAGACGTTCTCTATTCTCTCGGTGGTATATAGCAAGGAACTCGTTAAGTTAGGACAGCTCAATTGTGGTTTTAGGGAACAGGGAACGGAGAACAAAAAATGTCTTTACTCCCCCTTCCCTTGTTATAGGAGTCAAACGTTGAGTCTATTGAGAGCGAGAGGGGAGTTCGGTACGCAACACTTGTGCTGCTTTCACCATATTTTTCAAGGCTGGAATCACTTCTTCCCAACGGCGAGTTTTGAGTCCACAATCTGGATTAACCCAAATTTGTTCTGTCGGAAGGTTGGTAATACCCGACTTCAACTGTTCGACCAACTGCTCAGTAGTGGGTACGACAGGAGAGTGAATATCATAGACTCCATTACCAATTTGATGAGAATAACCTGCTTGCGTGACTTCTTGCAACGTGCGGTTATTACTGCGACTATTCTCAATAGAAATCACATCAGCATCAAGATTCTCGATATCGCGGATAATATCGCCGAACTCGCAGTAGCACATATGGGTATGAATTTGGGTTTCCGGCCGGGCGATCGCCGTTGATAGACGAAACGCATCGACCGCCCAAGACAGATATTCACTCCAACGCTCTGCCTTCAGGGGTAGCCCTTCCCGCAAAGCAGGTTCATCCACCTGAATCACCTGGGAACCCGCTGCCTCTAAATCTGCCACCTCTTGGCGCAAGGCTAACGCAATCTGAAAGGCTTGATCCGATCGGGAAATATCGGCACGGGGAAAAGACCAATTCAGGATTGTGATCGGCCCGGTGAGCATTCCTTTTACTGGTTTTTTCGTCAAAGCTTGAGCCACGTTAAACTCCCGCACCGTCATCGGTTGCGGACGAGAAACATCGCCATAAATAATCGGGGGACGGACGCAGCGACTGCCATAGCTTTGTACCCAACCCTGGACAGTGAAGGCAAATCCTTCTAATTTTTGTCCAAAGTATTCCACCATATCGGTGCGCTCAAATTCCCCATGCACCAAGACATCGAGGCCAATCTCTTCTTGAAGTTTGATACATTCAGCAATCTGGGCATCGATCGCCTCTTGATATTGTTCCTCACTCAACTCTCCCCGCTTGACCTTCACCCGCAGTTGCCGCACTTCCTTGGTTTGGGGGAAAGAGCCGATGGTGGTGGTAGGCAGAGGAGGCAATTGCACCTGTTTGGTCAACCGTAAAGGATGGTCAAGAGAGCGCTGAAAGTCCCGAACAGATAAGTTCTTTAAAGCAGCTTGCACTTCTGAGTTGGGCTGATTAAACTCCTCAAAGGCTTGCCAGGCTTGTTTATACGGTTGGGAGAAGGTTGCCGTATCTTTGGTATTCGCTGCATTTGCCAGTGCTACCAATTCCTCTAACTTTTGCCGAGCAAAACTGAGAACATTCCGCAGAGCCTCTGGAAGTTTGGTTTCTAACGTGGCATCGTAGGGGACAAATTGCAGGGAGGCTGAAGGCTGAATGCTGAAGTTGGAGGTAATGGCTTGAATGTCGAGTAAGGTAGAGAGGGCTGCTTCTGGGCGAATTTTCCAGATATTGCGAGCATCCACCAAACCGACACCGAGGCGTTTGTCACTAGGAAACCCTCGATCTTTCAATAATTCCAGATTTTTCCCCCGTGTAAAGTCTAGGCTAATGGCAGATACGGGCAATTGAGTCACCCAATCATAGGCTTCACCCAAGTCATCGAACGTGGTGACCAAGTTCACGGGTAATCCGACTTGAGCAAAACGACTGTAGAGGGATTGATACAGAGCGGGATAGGGGTCTGGTGTAGCCAGAACCAAGGCCGGTTCTTGAATTTGAACTTCCGATACACCGAGAGTTTTGAGTTCCTGAAGCAGGTGCAGATAGCGATCGCACAATAGAGCGGCTGTCTTTTTCAAGTCAAGCTCTAAGCGGCTTAAACGCAGGAGAGTCAAGGGTCCGAGGATAAGGGGAGTGGTTCTATCGCCCAGAATGCTTTGAGCGCGTTGGACAGTAGCAATATAGTCGCTAAAATCCGCATCTTGCAGGGGCTGAGTGATTTCTGGGACGAGATAGTGATAGTTGGTATCGAACCATTTAGTCATCTCCAGAGCCGGACTTCCATCTTTGCCTCGTGCCATGGCAAAATAGCGGTCTATTCCCGATAAGCTTTGGAAGCGTTCCGGAATAATCCCTAAACGGACGCTCCAGTCCAGAACCAGATCGTACAGACTTCCATCACCCACTCCGATGCGATCGATTCCTGCCTCTAACTGGGTTTTCCAGTTGTTCATCTCCACCTCCTCGACGGTTTGCCGCAAGGTTGCTTCATCAGATTTGCCTCTCCAAAAGGCTTCTTGAGCTTTTTTTACTTCCCGTTTTTTGCCAATCCGGGGATAACCTAGGGTTTGGGTTGTAATCGTCATAGTTAATCAAATAGCTCCTGATTTAAGGGAATTGAAGGTCAAGTCCTCTGCGATGTGTATAGAATTAGAGGGCAGCATAAAGTCTCGCTCAATCCACAGTAGGTTCGAGCTGATACACACAGATATAGTGCTAGGCAATAAGTAATAGTGCGGAGTAATTAGGTTGCAAAACGCCCTAGTCACCCAGATAGTCAGTGTAACGATCGGGAGTAGGCAGTTTAACCCTTTCTTCAACACTTTAGCTCTTCCGAGATATGTTAAGATACCCCCTAACCTGACTTAAACAAAGGGGGGTAAGAAAGAGATCGAGTGCATCACATGTCGTAAAACTACTGTCTTCTCGCCTAACTTATGCCTTATTGCGCTATGTTGTCTTGCTTATGGATTTATGGGCAAGATAAGCGAACCCTTGCACTGATGGAGTGCAGGGTGCGATCGCACCACTGGTGCGGAGTATTATGTCCCTTTATTGATGGTAAAAATACTGAATCAACCATCATCCGTACCTCGCAGATGTTATAGAACATGGACTTGCGATCGGCGGGCATTCTGACTCGGAGGAGATGTATTCCTCCTTCACAGCTGCGGGACAGCGGCAGATTCTCACTGCACTTTCCCCGTTTCCTCTAGCGACTGATCCCCACTAGAACCGACCTGCAGATAACTATATCACACAATCTCGACTCTCACCATAGTTGGAGGATAGACCGACTTACAGAGCGTTTCACGCAAGCTTCGCTAACGCACTGCGTATCCATGTCCGCGAAGCGGATAAAGCAAGACTCGCGAGATAGGAAATATTCCTTCATTCCACTGCATTCCATTCGCAATGATCTATCCGCGTATTTGATTTCCAATCTTGCGATATCATCGAAACCAAACCCTATGTATACTCAGGAATTAGAGCTGCCTAACAGAATTAGGTAAAGTCCAAAAAAGAGAAGTCTAAAAACCGTGATTAATGGATTCCCAAAACTCTATAAGGTAACGTTGCGCCTGTTCGCGTATCACTTACAAACGGGAAGTTTAACCAACACCGATCGTATTCATCTGAGCCGTTCAGACATTCAAGCCTATTATGAAGTACTTTTAAGGGATTATCATGCCAGTGACTCCCAAGGTTCGCCGCTTCAGGTTCAGTGGCGCTCAGAACAGCCCCAAGCACAAGCCTTTGACCTGTTAGAGATTCAGGCAGATCGTAACCGCCAAATTCAACATTTTATTCTGGCGTGGCTGCCTCCTATTAAGGGTTTTTTCTATCCCCAATTGTTTGATGATAGTTATATTGGCTCGTTTACGTTCTATTTGCCAGACTTGAGCGGTAAAGATGGATTAACGCTTGCAGAATTACAGACTCTAAAACCTTCGATTCATTATTTTAGTGGTACAACGGTTAGCGCTAAGGATAATCTGGAGGAGCAAAAACGCTGCCAAGTCTTAAGAACATCCTTTTTGGGTAAAACCCTAATCCTTAGTGCCCAACTGAGGGAAGAGCCAGAAGACTTAACGGAATTTGCCCAAATCTGTTTACTGAGTTTTTTAGGTTTTCCTTCTGTGGAAGCTGCACCGCCGTTAAGAAATCGTTGGCGATGTTTTAAGGGTTATGTATATGAATTTTGTAGTCCAGAACCCGATGAGTATTATGGTAAAATTTGGTTGTTTCTGACCTTTCGTCAAGAAAGCATTACGAAATTAGACCGGACACAACTGGAATTAGCAGAATTGTTTTTCTACGATCATAAGAATTGGAGAAACCATGAAGACAGTCAGGGAGAGTATCAGAAAGGATTAGAAAATATCAACAAGATTGAACAGATCGTACAAGGATTTACGAGTGGTATTTATGATGATAAATCTGCTGATTTATGCCCAGTGAAGCTCGACCAGCTTAAGGGGAACTTGAAGATACTGCTGAATATTTCCCTCTCCTATTCGCAAAATTTGCGCAGCTTATCCGATTTCCACAAAATGATTGATTGGCATCGGGAGAATTATGAACAGAAAATCATCTATATTGAGAACATTACTGACAGTAATTTAACTTCAACACTGAAGTTAGCCGATCGCCAGTTTCGTAAGTTCCAACAGCAAATCACCGCTAACCTCACCTATCTCGCAGAAGGCGCGAGACTGTTGGATACTGCGATCGCCACTATTCGGGGTTTAGTCGAGATCGAGCAAGCAGAGAGCGATCGCAAGCTACAACAGCAAAATCAAGATCTACAAGACCACATTCAGGCGATCGGTACTGGAATCGGTGCCGGGGCGATCGCAGGCTCTAGTTCCACATTGATTTTTAAACAACAAGCGATGACGTTTCCGTTTTTCAGCAAACATCCCGGAGCATATCCCCATCCCTTTGTTATTGCCGTCTTACTCAGTTTTGGCTTTGCGATTATTTTTTGGGCAATGGCTAAATGGAGCTTACCCCGAATTCTACCTAAAAAGAGATAACAGTGCAAGTTGTCCCATTTTCAGGGTTCATTTTCCTCCGCTCTTGATCGAAGTTCAGAAAAGCGTTAACTCAAAAACATCTTAAGAAATAAGATAAATGGTATTGAGCCTTACTTCAAGAGTGCTGCTCTTCAGTTAGTGTCTCTTTCTTTAGAGAAGTCTCTGGTCAAAAATATAGGATTGAAGCTTTCTCTAGTTAATATCATAGTTGATTGTAATTTATATTACTATTTAAATTCTAAATTCCTCAAGTATAGATTGGCAGTTTCAATGATATAATCCAAGCCAGTTGAGCTGAGAAACCCTGTGTTGACTATGTTTTTTATACGAAACCGTGTTAATCGGATGTCCATTTGGGCGATCGCTTATGTGGGAAGTCATGATAAAAATACTACGGCGTTGGTGCAAGGGAAAGTGGATGCGATCGCTATTGAAGAAAAGATATACCAGAAAGCAATAGAATCAGGGGAATTATCCAGCGATCGCTATACCATCCTCTGGCAATCCGATCCTTTACCCAACTCCCCTCTGGTGATTCGCTCTACCCTCCCAGATAAGTTTAAGCTAAAGGTTCGTAAAGCATTGATTGAAGCACCTCCAGGTTTAGGACTGGTTGGAGGAGATCGAGCTTCTGGCTATACTTCAGTCCAAGATGAAGATTATGAACCCATTCGTCGCATTCAAGAAACCCTAGGATTAGACAACTAAGAGCTGATTCCTAAAGGAAATCTTAAAAAGGCTGGAATCCTTATATATCAATGGTTTTAGCCTTGATTGGGAACAACTTAGTATTTTAGTGAACCTCTTGCTGTTAGGCACTTTCAACGACTTCGGGAATCAGCTCTAAGGCTGATTGATGAATTTATGAAAATTTCTATCAAATTCCTTGCATCTTCAGTTGCTGTTATTGGGTCGATTGCAATCGGTATGGGGGGCAGTATTATTGTCGTGAATCAAGCTGAAGAATCAGTATCTCAACGTCGTCAGATTAACCGTCAATATCTTTCGGTAATGTTTGAATTACATCGTAATTTAGAAGAACAGGTTATTTCCCTCAAAGATTTTGTCATTCTGGATCAATCTCCAGCTAACTTCCAAAAATATGAAAAAGCTCACTCAAAGTTTCTTTTGCATTTGGATGAATTATCTCTTGGATTACCGAATTCTAGCGAAATTGAAATCTTACGTCGTCGTCACAATGATTTACATCAGTTAAGCAAAAGATTAACCCATTCCCAAGACATCACGAAGCAAAAACAAGATTTAAAATCCATTAATTGGTTTGCCGCAGATATTAATTTTTCTTTGAAGTCGTTAGTTGAATACGTTCATACTATAGAATTGCAAACAGAAGAGTCTGCGGCTCAACTCAAGAGAGATAACCCCATTTTTCAAGCTCTATTGATAATTGGATTATCTTTTGTTATTTTCTGGCAATGGAAGTGGATTATTTTACCGGTTATTCAATCCCTGGAAAAACTTCAGTATGGGACTAAAAAAATTGGAAAAGGAGAACTAAATTATCGCCTTAATATCATCACTGGTGACGAAATTGAGTCCGTAGCAAACACGTTCAATAATATGGCGGAGCAATTATCTAATTCTTACCAAATGATGGAACAAAAGGTCATTGATCGGACGGCCGAACTAGAAGAGAGTAATCGCCAGTTAAAGATAGTGCTAGCCGAGCTTAAAGAAACTCAATCTCAATTAATCCAAAATGAAAAAATGTCTAGCTTAGGACAAATGATTGCAGGGATTGCCCATGAAATCAATAATCCAGTTAACTTTGTTTATGGCAATCTTAATTATTGCGAACAATATATTAACGATCTTATCCATTTAATCAACCAGTATCAGAAGGATTACCCTCAGCCAAGTCAAGGCGTACAATCAGTCTTCGAGCAAATCGATCTGGAATTTTTGAAAAAAGATATTCAAGATATCTTGAATTCAATGAAAGCAGGGGCCATCCGAATTCGGGATATTGTTAAATCCTTACGGACGTTTTCGCGTCTTGATGAAGCAGAAAGAAAAGAAGTAGATATTCATGAAGGCCTTGAGAGTACTGTGATGATTTTGCAGCACCGTATCAAGCCTAACCCTGATTGTGAGGGAATTAAAATTGTTAAAGACTATGGAGATTTACCGAGAGTCGAATGTTATGCCAGTCAGTTAAATCAGGTGTTTATAAATGTATTAGCTAATGCAATTGATGCCTTAGAAGATCGAGTGGGTTCTGAACAGCCCGGTCAAATTACTATTGTGACTAAAGTGACGGAAAAGGGATTTCTTCAGATTCAGATTCGGGATAATGGTCCTGGTATTGAGGAAACGACTCAAAATCGCCTTTTTGATCCGTTTTTTACCACTAAACCAGTGGGTAAAGGAACCGGTTTAGGATTGTCTATTAGCTATCAAATTGTGGTGAATCAACATAAAGGACGGCTATATTATCAGTCTCAGTTGGGAGAAGGGACAGCCTTTATAATTGAGATTCCTGGTACACAACAGATGTTAATCAGTAATCAGTCATGAGGGATGAGTCATAAGTAGGAGTTCTTTCCCATCTCCCTATTCTCCTACCCTAGTGCAAAGCACTGTATGATATGGCTTGCAGTTCTATTATCCTTATCCATTGTGTCGTTATCTTTGAGTCTTGAAACCCAAGCTGCTCTGAAATATCTCCAGGTGTTTAGTGTGCAACCGGAGTCTGTGGATCTGAGTGTACCAGAGCAACGGCAGCAACTGCGATCGCAGTTAATCCAGATTACGAGTCTAGCCGATCATCATAATTTTGGGGTTTGTGCCGATCAGGGGACAGAAGGGTTTACGGCTCTTGCCCATTATTTGAGCGCTTTGGGCTATCCGGTTCCCTTTAATCTGGTGCAGCTACCGGCGATCGATGAACCCGTTTATATTAAATTCAATGGCCAGACCCTAGCCCATTATCACGATAGTTATACTGGAGATTATCGTGGCGTTTTGATTTCTTGTTTATCTTCTGACTACGATCAACTCAATGGAACCTTTGGATATTTCCCTTTAAATCTATTTGACGACCAGCAATTGATGGGTTCTTGAGAGACTAGTGGCTTAAGACCCTTGTTAAAACTGACATCAAAAACCCGGTAGTTTGTTGAGGAATAAACTACCGGGAAGGTCAACAGATACATAGAACTTAAGCGTTTCTCTCACAAAGTTTCAACACAGATTAGAACTCTATCCATTCAGACAAAGACTCACCATTAAACGGTTGTACGCCAACACTGGGATATTGATCGCGGTTGGGGCTAAAGATTTCGCCAATCGCATCAAACATATACATCACCATGTCGTTTATAGCAGAAAACATATTCATAACTGCCTCCTTTCTTGCAATTGAGATCATTGATTGATTTCTCTATATTTCAATTATAGCAATCCCCTAACAAGTGGGATTGCTGCGCTACTATTCTTTATATTCTGTTGCGTTTAGTCATATGAATAGTTGCAAAAATACATGAAAAAATCTTCATGTATTTAGATAAAGAAGATGGTGAGTGATTACTTCATAATAAGGAGGGAGACTCTAGATATGAGGATATGAAGATCAGAAACCGATAATATTGGTGTCAGAGACTATAATGTATGGGCGTAGATAGCCATTTCTGCGATCGATAACACGAGGAAAAGCTAGATAATGTGTTGTTTTGGATGATGTGAATTCAAGTTTCTAAAAAAATGGTTGACACATTTATGGTCACATCCACTATAATAGGAAGGGAAGTAGCCTTAAAGGAGGCGATCGCCAAGATGGAAGACTCCTTACTCACCCTGAACCCAGAAGACAACAGCCTACTGACTGACCTCTATCAGCTCACGATGAACGCCTGTTACATCGGCGAAGGAATAGAGGAACATCGAGCCAGCTTTGAACTGTTCACGCGCCGTTTACCCCCAGGTTTCGGTTACCTGATCGCTATGGGAGTGCAACCTGCACTGGAGTATTTGCAAAACCTGGCATTTACGCCGGCTCAGATCGAAGCGCTACGAGCAACCGGCATTTTTAACCATGCGCCTGAAAAATTCTGGACAAAGTTAGCTCAATTTCAATTTACGGGTGATGTTTGGGCTGTACCTGAAGGAACAGCTATTTTTGCTAATCAACCCTTGTTGAGAATAGAAGCCCCCCTTTGGCAAGCTCAACTGGTAGAAACCTATTTACTCAATACCTTAAATTATCAAACCCTAATCGCGACCAAAGCTGCCCGAATGCGGGATATGGCTGGCGATCATGTCTCAATTCTAGAATTCGGCACCAGACGTGCCTTTAGTCCTCAGGGGGCAATGTGGGCAGCACGAGCAGCTCTAGCGGGGGGAATGGATGGTACATCTAATGTATTAGCCGCTCTGAAATTGGGCCGCAACCCAGTCGGAACAATGTCTCATTCTTTAGTCATGGCGATCGCCGCCTGCGAAGGCACAGAAGATGCCGCCTTTCAAGCCTTTTACCGCTATTTTCCCCGCGCTCCCCTGCTGATCGACACCTATGACACTCTGGCAGCCGCCGAACGGTTAGCCGAGCAGATGCAAGCGGGAACTCTAGACGTTGCAGGTATTCGTCTAGACTCGGGCGATCGGGTTTCTCTATCCCAGAACATCCGCCAACAGTTACCTGGAGTTCCCATCTTTGTCAGTGGAGACATTGATGAATATGAAATGCAGCGATTAAATCAAGGAGGTGCTTGTATTGACGGTTATGGAATAGGAACAAAATTGGTTACCGGTTCTCCAGTGAATGGAGTCTATAAACTGGTAGACATTAAACAGATACCCGTCATGAAACGCTCAACCGATAAAGTCAGTTATCCTGGACGCAAACAAATCTTTCGGCGATGTAGTGAGGGAAAATATAGTGGCGATCGCCTAGGTTTAATCAACGAATCCCCTAAACCCGAAGAAATCCCCCTTTTGCAACCCATGCTCAAAGCCGGACAACCCTTCGTCCCTCCCGACTCCCTCGATATTATCCAAGAGCGTACCCGCACCTGTGTCCTGAATCTCCCCCCCTCCTGTCGCGATTTAGAAGATCCTACTCCTCTGCCCATGGAAATTTCCGCTAAACTACAACAACTGATCGAACAGATACAGGGATAGGGGGATGGGGGAGATCTCCAATTACCCATTACCAATTACCCATTACCAATTACCCATGCTCAAAACTGTTGCCCTTTTTGGCACTAGCGCCGATCCACCCACTCAGGGACATCGAACGATTCTTGAATGGTTGAGCCAACACTATGATTATGTAGCAGTTTGGGCCTCAAATAATCCATTTAAGAATCACCAAACCCCTTTAGATCATCGTCTGGCGATGCTTGACCTATTGATCGAAAATCTCAAAGACCAATATCCTAATATTGGCTTATATCCGCAACTGGGTTATTCGCGATCGCTAGAATCAGTAACCGAAGCCCGTCACCTCTGGCCTCAAGAACGGTTTATCCTTGTGGTGGGTTCCGATCTGATCGCCCAAATGCCCAAGTGGTATCAAATCAAAACTTTATTGGAAAACGTTGAAGTTTTGATTGTACCGAGATCGGGCTATGCCATCAAGTCAGAGCAAGTCCAAGCGCTCGTCGAGTTGGGAGCAGAAGTGGCGATCGCCGATTTTGATGTTCCACCTGTGTCCTCAACAGCGTATCGTGAAAGAAAGGAGACCCAAGTTATTACGCCTCCCATCCAGGATTACATCCATCGGGAGCAGTTGTATCATGCCAGAGAGCCATTCAAAACAAACTCACAAAGAGCCGTTAGCTGATTTTAAAGTGGGCGTAGATAACGTCATCTTTTCCGTTGATAGCGTCCTCAACCGACTCCTCGTCCTCTTAGTGATGCGTCATGAAGACCCCTATCTCAATCAATGGAGTTTACCCGGAACCCTCGTCCGTCGATCCGAATCCCTTGAACAAGCAGCCTATCGCATTCTCTCAGAAAAAATTCGCGTCCAAAATCTCTATCTGGAACAACTCTATAGCTTTGGTGACCCTGGACGCGATCCAAGGGAAGCTCCCGATCAATATGGAGTTCGGTATCTTTCGGTCAGTTATTTTGCCTTAGTACGTTTTGACGAAGCTCAACTGATTGCCGATGGAGTCAGTGGTATTGCTTGGTATCCCATTCATCAAGTGCCAGACCTAGCATTCGATCACAATCAGATCCTAGAATATGGCTACAGACGTTTACGCAACAAATTGGAATATAGTCCCGTGGCCTTCGATGTCCTACCGGAGATGTTCACCCTCAACGACTTGTATCAGCTCTACACTACGGTGTTAGGGGAAAATTTTTCAGACTATTCTAACTTCCGCGCTCGGTTGCTGAAGTTGGGATTTCTCTATGACACAGGGGTGAAAGCATCACGGGGAGCGGGGAGACCTGCCAGCCTTTATCGATTTGATGCGGAAGCGTTCGATTTACTAAAAGATAAACCCATGGTGTTTATTTGATGAGTGCGATCGCATGACTAAAATCTACAATAACCCCGGACAAATCCATCAAGCCGAACGGATTGAAGTAACAATTCGTTATCAGTTTAATGAAAAAGAATATCTTTGGCAACTGCTGAAGTCAGGTCGAGTGTTAATGGAGGGCAAAGCTCTCGATGAATCAGGCGATCGCTTGCTATTTCTGGGAGAAGCAGTTTTACAGATGATTGCCGCTGATTGTTGTTATGAACGACCCAAAGCTTGGATTGAATTTCTAGAACCAAAAACCTTGGGACAGTTAGCCGATCAATTGGAAGTAACGAATTGGATACAAATTCGGGTCGATCATCCCGGAAGCTGGTCCGACGAACGGTTGATTCATTTAGGAGCGTTCCTAAAACTGCTCACGGGTCTCATTTACCTCGATTGTAATTTTTATCAAGTGCGTGATTGGTTTGTGGGGCAAGTTATTGGAATTAATAATCCCCTCATTCCCCCAAATTATCCAGGTAGTGGTTTACCCTATCGCGATTTCTCTCATTTGGGTAAATCTGCCTTAAACTTAATTGCCAGTGATTACTTATTTGCTCGATTTCCCGGAGTACCTAAAGAGGTCTTATGCCATATTCGAGAAGGGTGTAAGGAAAAAATGCTAGATCTGGGTGAATTCGAGGAAAAAAACTTGGGGAAAAACTATGTAAAAGGTCGATTTGTTTTTGTGAGAAATAAGTTGATTTCTTTAATTCAAAAAGCTGAAAAATAAGTAGCTTGTTTAAATTAAATCCTATTTTCTTGTCTTCAGGATATGGTGACAACTAGGGTTTCTTTGTACCCAATTCCCCATTACCAGCGCGAAGCGCTATAATTTATGAAAATTGCTATTGCTCAACTCAATCCCACCATTGGTGATTTAGAAAAAAATGCCCAAATGATCCTCAAATCAGCAGAAATTGCTGCTGCTCAGGGCGCTATAGTGTTGCTCACTCCTGAATTATCTCTTTGTGGTTATCCTCCCCGTGATTTGTTAAATTATCCAGTTTTCATTGATAAAATGAATCACTTAATCGAAGATTTAGCTCGGAAAATCCCACCAGATTTGATAGTTTGTGTGGGGACGGTAAGCCGAAATTTAGCTGCAACTAAACAGGGAGGGAAAGAATTATTTAATAGTGTTGTAGCTCTCTATAAAGGAAAAGTCTTAGCTGAATTTCATAAGCGATTGCTACCAACCTATGATGTCTTTGATGAAGACCGTTACTTTGAACCAGGCCATGAAAGTCAAGTATTAGCCATACATACGGATCGAGTCAATCTGAGGATTGGAGTAACCATTTGTGAGGATTTATGGAATGATGAACAATTTTGGGGAAAGCGGTCTTATCCCATTAATCCTTTGGCGGATTTAATGGATAAAAATGTCGATATTGTTGTTAATTTATCTGCTTCCCCGTATAGCTTAAATAAGCCAGTGTTAAGACGCTCAATGTTAAGCTATAGCGCCAGTCGATATCAAGTTCCGATTATTTATGTGAATCAGGTGGGTGGTAATGATGATTTGATTTTTGATGGTCATAGTTTGGCGGTCAATCACACAGGAAACGTTGTGGCTCAATTACAAGGTTTTAAGTCTGATTTTCAAGTCCTCACTTTCGATCAAAAACAGCAGGATTTGCTGGGCGATTCTCAACCTCTTTCTGAGGATGAAAACTTGGAGATTTGGTCAGCATTGGTATTAGGAGTTCAGGACTATGCT
>NZ_CEZBFX010000101.1:13720-18393 GCF_982964205.1 Roseofilum sp.
GCACCCTCGATCCCCTATTTGCTCAAACAAAACCCGGTGTAGCGGAAGAAAATATCCAATCTCGGATTCGGGGAAACCTGTTAATGGCGATCGCCAATAAATTTGGTCATCTGCTTCTCTCTACTGGTAATAAATCGGAGATGGCAGTCGGATATTGTACGCTCTACGGAGATATGGACGGCGGTTTAGCGGCGATCGCCGATGTTCCCAAAACCCGCGTTTATAGCCTCTGTCGTTGGCTCAACCAGCGCTCAGGAAAAGAGATTATCCCCGAACATATCTTAGTTAAACCCCCTAGTGCCGAACTCAAACCCGATCAATGCGACCAAGACTCTCTCCCCGATTATGATATCCTCGATGATATTCTCCATCGCCTGATCCACGATCATCAATCTCCGGAAACCATAGCCGATGCAGGTCACGATCCAGCCATCATCAATAAAGTGTTACACTTAGTCAAACGGGCTGAATTTAAGCGTCGCCAAGCACCTCCTGGCTTGAAAATCACCTCCAGAGCCTTCGGTACAGGATGGCGAATGCCGATCGCCGCCAAAGGTATTCCCAGTTTAAGGAGTAAAGAGTAAGAACTACGGAAAGCACGATCAGAGGTTTTAAGACATGATCCAGAACGTGACTCAAAATCCCCAAAAGCTATTCACGTTTGAAGACTATCTCTTTTACGAAGGAGAACCCGATGTTCGTTATGAACTGGTTGGAGGAAAATTAGTACCCATGCCTCAACCGACGTTTTACCATGCTAAAATTTGTGACTTTTTAGCGTATCGATTACAGCGCTATTTTTCTGAAGAACAACTCAACTTAGTGGCAAAAAACTCGGCAGTTGGAGTGAGAACCGCCGACATTTCCTCTCGGATTCCTGATGTAGCGGTATTCGATCTCAATCTCTGGCAAGAAAGTAGCGATCGCGCCGGATCGGCTATCCTCGATTTTAGTGAAAAACCCCTTCTCGTCGTCGAAGTCGTTAGCACCAATCGTCGGGACGATTATTTAATTCAATCCAGCGAATACGCCATTGCTGAAATTCCTGAATATTGGATTGTCGATCCCAAAAAGAAAAGAGTAAGAATCTTAACCCATCCCATCCGCGACGAAGGCTATACTTGGGTGGAATTTGCTGAAGGAGAAACCCTTAATTCTCCCCAATTTAAGACCCTGAAATTATCCGTGTCGGAAATATTTAATCCTCCGGCTGTGGAGAATTTAATCAATCAGGAACGCTCCCAAAGTCAACAGTTTCAACAACAGGCAGAAGCCGAGCGTGCGCGAGCAGAGAAACTCGCCCAAAAACTGAGGGAAATGGGAATTAATCCAGAAGAATTCTAGCAAGAGTAGAGGGCGTTATCCCTCTTCTGTCACTTTGGGAAAAAAGAGATTTAAACCCTGATTCTTTCCTTGGCGATAATGCTCCGCCTCGCGATCGCGGGCTGTAATGACTGAAATTTCCGCTTCGCGGACATGAAACGTCAGCATTTCCAAGAGTGACAGCAGAGAGATACAGCGCTTTGCGCTGTAACGGAGTACAGTCTCATTGAGATCAGTCATTGCGAATGGAACGAAGTGGAATGAAGCAATCGCAAAATCCCCCAATCTTGGCGATTGCTTCCCTGCGGTCGCAATGACAACTCACATCTATGATCAACATAGTACCTCATAGCAGCGCGAAGCGCTGTATAATAGGAGTAATATTCTCTGAAGTCACTTTAGTCTATGGCATTGCTGGAACAATATATACACCATATTTACTATAGTGTATTACCCATTAAGGAATTGCCAATTTTATCGGCAATTCCAGCAATCCAAGCTTCATCTTGCTTCGTATAACTGCGCGGTGCATTCGCACCTAAAATCATCACACCATTTTCTCCCAAGGGTTGACAAATAACTCCTTGTGTGTTCTCAGGTAAATAATCAAATTCAATTTTGCCAGGATAAATATTGAGATTGACTAAATAAACCGGTTTACCTTTATCTAGAACCCGTTGCACAATGGGGCCGGGTTTAACCTCAGACTTTGGGCCTAAAATACCTCGGCGCAGCAGCACTTGACCTTGATAATAAACCACCAGCGATCGCCCCGCCGTATTCGTCAGCAATAATTGGGAAGCCCACGCTAACTCAGTTTTGACAACATCCGGTAACTCAGGAGAGAGTTCAAAGCCCTCTTCTCCAATTAATTGCACCCGTTCTGGAGGCACAGGTTGAATCTGTTGCCAGAGTAATCCGGTTAAAATTAGCAGGGCGCTAATCATCACGCCTACCACATCAGAACGGCCTTGGGAAGGCGTTAATTCTGGCGTGAATAACCGATTCACCATTAACAGTGTTCCCCCAATTATGCCCACAATAATCGGCAATAGTCGTAAAACTTGGTTCGTATCGGTGCGTTTGACACTCAAGGCAATTAATAGAGCACTTTGCGCTCGCAGAAGGGTAATTGAAAAGTCTATTGTAGGGAGGAGAGTTACCCCATCCCTACTTAAAGAATTATGGCTTAAATCGATAAGCCTAAGTTCAGACCTAAAAAGGCATGAACGAACAACAATGCCAATGCTGCCGTACCCAAATAAGCATGAAGAGTACGCAAAGAAGGTTTATTATCGCCCCCAAACTTGGTAATTGAAATTGCGCCATTGAGACCCAACAGCACTAAGACAATTGAACCCGTCCAAAAGTGGGGACTTTCAAGAATAGGCTGTCCTTGCATCACCAAGGATAAAACCCCTCCGGTATATCCGAGGCCTAAGAATAAGGTTAAAAATGGGGCTAGTTTGCGGTGATTGAGCTTATTTTGAGTCGCCACCTCTTCATCCGTGGCACTTCGTCCGCGCCATCCAGCAACAGCCACAAACGTGCCTAACACAAAAACGACAATACCCATCATTAGAGGATGTCCCCAATGGGTTATGGGTTCAGGAATGCCCAAGCCAGCGAAATAATCGGCAATGGGGTTAACAATCGGTTGCAGAAGGTCTCTAATGGTGTCCATGGAGTAATCCGAGTAATGATTTGGTCAAGTGATTTGCTATTCCTAGACTTTAGGATTTAAAAGTCTGTGGGGTTGTTTCTGAAGTCTTGATAAGACCTCAATACTTTATTAGTGTAAACAGCAATGTCCCCTTGGTTATACAAATTTGGATTACCCGAGACCCACCAAGCTGCCGTTCTGCGGATGGCAAGGTTTTCATCTTGGGCACTTGTGTCATATTCTTCAGCTAGAACATCCCCAACAATACAAACCAAAACAGTTCTGGTTTGATCTATATTGGCGGCAAACGCTTCTGGGGTTACGGTTTCCCCCAAACACCATTGAGACCATCGGGTAATGTTGTTAGCTCTAATTTTCCACGGGCCATAGAGAATTTCTGCGGTTTGCCCTTGGGGGGCAGATACTCGCAGAGCTTCGACTAGGGCTATAACTTTATCGCGGGGTAGCTCTGCTAAAGCAGGCAACAGCCACAGGACTAGGCTGGCAATCGCCCCTAGTCCTCCTAATCTCCAATATTTAGTTTTCACTCCTCATCACCTGTTAATGGTTAAGTTTGATGCTCACACTTTTTAAAGCATAGGCTTAACCATATAAATGAGCCACCCATTCCCCATAGCCGTTATAGTGTAGAGTCGGTTGTCTGGGCCAACTGAATGCAGATCCATCACTAATGAGCCGTTCCGTCGCTTGAGACCATCGGGGATGGGGTTTATCCGGATTTACATTGGCTTCAAAGTCATATTCCTTCGCATCAATCGTATTCCAAAACGTCGCTGGCTGAGTGTCCAGAAATTCAATTTTGACAATCGATTTTGCTCCCTTAAAGCCATATTTCCAAGGAATCACTTGACGAATGGGAGCGCCGTGCTGTTTGGGTAAGTCTTGACCATAAATTCCTGTGGCAAAAAAGGCTAATTCATTAGCCATTTCCTCAATTCGCAATCCTTCCGTATAGGGCCAGGGAAGAGGCGAAAACAGATTCCCAGAGGGGCCGGTACTAATTTCTTTATCATACCAAGAGGTAAATCGCACAAATTTAGCCTCAGATGTGGGTTCAACCGCTTCGATCAGTTTGCGCATGGGGAACCCTAACCAAGGTACAACCATTGCCCAAGCTTCCACACATCGAAATCTATAGACGCGCTCTTCTGTTTCAAATTTATTTCGCAGATCGTCCATATCATAGGTTTGGGGATTTTTGACCAATCCTCCAACTTCTACTTTCCAGTTTTCTGTGGGCAAAGCTTGGGCTGCTTGCTGAATCGATTTGGTGGTGCCAAATTCGTAAAAGTTATTGTATTTAGAAGAAAGGGATTGGGGAGTAATCTCCAAATCTCCCTTGAGAAACTCTGGATTTTGAGCGATCGCCTCTGGCGTAGTATAACCCGATCCCATATTAGTCGATTGATTTTGCTGACCACAAGCGGTTAACGGGAGCAAACTGGCGGTAATGCCGGCTCCCATCAGTCCCTTGAGCAATTTCCGACGATTCATGAATACGGATTCTGGGGTGATCTGGCGATCGGGTATATCCCAGATTTGGGGAACTTTGATTAAAGTCATGACAATTCGTGAGTACAGCGATTCTCTTTTCTATGGAGTACAGCTTGAAGCCTTAAACCCTAAGCAATGCAAGCTATTGCTAGAGGGTCTATTGCTAGAGTGC
>NZ_CEZBFX010000102.1:0-16234 GCF_982964205.1 Roseofilum sp.
AGAACGCATCTTCGAGCAAGGATTTACGACTAAATCTGTGGGTAAAGGAACGGGGTTAGGGATGGCGATCGCCTATCAAATCGTAGTAGAAAAACATGGCGGTAAGATTACTTGTAACTCTGAACTGGGCAAAGGGACTGAGTTTGCGATCGCAATCCCTTTAGATAAGAAGCCATCAATTACAGATTAGAATCATCTAAAATTTACCCGATAATTCTCAAACATCGCCTCAAAGCCAACGAGGAGCGTCCAGCGATTAAAATCGTAAAAGACTATGGAGCGCTACCGGAAGTGCAATGTTTTCCTGGACAACTCAACCAAGTGTTTATGAATCTGATTGCCAATGCTATTGATGCCCTAGATGAGGGCAACCAGGGGCGCAGTTTCGACGAGATTGCCAATCAGATTAAGATTATCACCTCAGCAACAATGGAGGAAGTGATCATTCGCATTGCCGATAATGGCATGGGGATGCTAGAAGAGGTGAAACGGCGCATCTTCGAGCAAGGGTTTACAACTAAAGCGGTGGGTAAAGGTACGGGGTTGGGAATGGCGATCGCCCGTCAGATTGTCGAAGAAAAACACGGTGGGGTGCTCTCTTGTCAGTCAGAGTTGGATAAAGGTACGGAGTTTACCATTTCTTTACCAGTTCATTAGCAGACTTTAACCAATAATGTCGGACATCTCTAGGTCACCAATTCAAAATATAGAGTCATGAATATATTTGGCAAAAAAAACGAAAACTCTAATCAAATCTCTTTACAAGTTATTCTCCTAGTTCCCTTCATTTTGCAAATGTTGGCCCTTGTGGGAGTAATCGGTTATCTCTCTTTCCATAATAGCCAAAAGGCAATTGAACATCTAACTCTTCAATTACAAGCAGAAGCCAATGAAAGGATCGAACAACATCTCCAGGAATACTTGAATACATCTAAAATCATTGTACAAGAAAATGCCGATGCTTTTTCTCAGGGAATCCTCAATCCTAACAATCTTAAACAAATTGGTCGCTATCTTTGGAAAAGGAGAGAAGTGCGAGACGGGGAATTAGGCTTTTTCTTGTTTGGCAGTATCAACCAGGATCATATTTCAGTTGGAGAGCATTTTGACGACGGTAGAATTACAATAAACCAAATTGATAGTCAGAGCAGCGATCGCCGTTTTAAAATCTATGAAGCAGACGGACAAGGAAATCAAAAAAATCTGCTTGCAACCGATCCAGACTATATCAATCAATTTCAGAAAGAGGCTTGGTATGCAGAAGCGATCCAGCACAAAAAACCGCTTTGGACTTCTATCTATCAATGGGAAACTGATCCATATCCTCTCAGTATTGCTGCTAGTTTTCCGATTCGCGATTCAAACCAAAATATTATTGGCGTTCTTGCGATTGAAAAGCGTTTATCTAATATTAGCGATTTCTTGAAAAAGCTTGAACTTAGTCCATCTGCTGAAATTTTCATTATCGATCGTAAGGGATTAATTGTGGCCAACTCTACTTCTGAAGAAGGTTTTATCTTAAGGGAGGGGAAGCCTCAACGATTGAACATTATAGATAGCCAAGAGCCTTTAGTTACAGCGTCGGCAAAATTCGTATTACAAAAATTCGGAAATTTCAATGCGATTCAAGATAATCGACAGCTTGAATTTGAGACAGAAGATGGTCGGCAGTTTATGAGCGTTACGGTATGGAAAGACTCTTGGGGAATAGATTGGCTAGTGGCGATTGTCATTCCAGAAAAAGACTTCATGGCAAAAATTTATGCCAATACTAAAACGACGATTATACTGTCTGCCCTCGCTGTCTTATTAGCCTTAATATTGGGGGTTTATACATCCCGTTGGATTGCCAAACCTATTTTTAATCTCAGTCGAGCTTCTGAAGCAATCGCGAATGGTGAATTAAGCCAAACGATTCAGCCATCCAAAATCAGTGAATTTTCCATATTAGCTCAATCTTTTAATCGAATGGCACAACAACTACAGGAATTTTTCACGGCTTTAGAAAAAAGCAAGGAAGAACTCGAACATAAAGTACAGCAACGAACTGCCGAACTAGAGCAAGCGAAAGAAAAAGCAGAAGTGGCGAACGAAGCAAAAAGTGTATTTATCGCCAACATGAGTCACGAGTTGCGATCGCCCCTCAACGCCATTCTCGGGTTCACGCAAATCATGACTCGCTCTCAAACCCTACCCCCAGAACAACAACAAAATGTCAGCATTATTAACCGCAGTGGCGAACATCTCCTGACATTAATTAATAATGTCCTCGATCTCTCCAAAATTGAAGCCGGGCGTATCGTTCTAAACGAGAATAATTTTGACCTCTATCGCCTTCTCGACGACATTCACGATATGTTCCAACTCAAAGCAGCCGATAAAGGCTTGTACTTATTATTGGAACGGGCCGAAAATCTTCCCCGCTATATTCGCACCGATGAAGTCAAACTTCGGCAAATTCTGATTAATCTCATTAACAATGCCCTGAAATTTACTTCAGAAGGAGGGATTTGTATCCGACCAACCCACCAGTCACTCACCAATAATCAAGGGATAACAGTACATTTTGAAATTGAAGATACCGGGCCGGGAATTGCCCCAGAAGAACTTGACCAGCTTTTTGAAGCGTTCTCGCAAACCGCAAGTGGCAAATATGCCCAAGAAGGAACGGGCTTAGGACTGTCCATCAGCCGTAAATTTGTACAACTGATGGGAGGGGAGATGCACGTTAAGTCTAAATTGGGAGCCGGAACCGTTTTTAGCTTTGAGCTTAAAGTAGAAGAGGTTGCTGAGAGTGAAATAGAAAGCAAAAATATTCAACGTCGTATTATCGCCCTAGAACCCGGTCAACCTCGCTATCGCATTCTGATTGTTGACGATAAGTCTGTCAATCGGCAGCTTTTAATCCATTTGCTCAATCCCTTAGGCTTCGAGTTGCAACAAGCCAGTAACGGCAAAGAAGCTATAGAAATTTGGGAACAATGGCAACCTCATCTGATTTGGATGGATATGCGAATGCCTGTAATGGATGGGTTTGAGGCCACTCAAAAAATTAAAGCAACCACTCAAGGACAAGCAACGGCAATTATCGCCCTGACAGCCAGCGTTTTGGAAGAAGAACGGGCAGTCGTTTTATCGGCAGGATGCGATGATTTCCTACGTAAACCCTTTCGAGAAGAGCAAATATTCAAAGTGATGGAAGAGCATTTAGGTGTGGGTTATGTTTATGAAGAGCCAGTCTTCCTGATAGAAAATAAGCCTTCGATACTTGAAGCACTAACAGCAGAAAATATTCAGGCGCTTTCAGCAGAATTGCAGCAGCAATTGCGCCAAGCTACCCTCACAGGTAACCAACAGAAAATGGCTGAAGTAGTTCGGGCTATTGCTGAAGAGAATACTGCTTTGTCCGAGGCGATATCGACTTGTTTTCAAAACTTTGAATATGACAAAGTTTTGAACTTAATTCCCCAAAAAGATGCTTTAAAATAAATTTTTATGAAAACTGGCATTATCTATCCCTCTTCTGTCACTTTCGGAAAAAGGGGGCCCAGCCCCTTGTCTCTCAGGGATCGATTAGTTGCAAGATTAAAGAGAAATGGTATGAAACCCTCATTCTTTCCTTGGCGATCGCGGGCTGTAATGAGGGAAATTAATCATCTATTTCAACTTTTGGCCAAATATGAATTTTTCATCAAGGGGTGATAATAAGGCTAAAAAGCAGATTGTATAAGGAATAGAGCCTATAGCCCTTTCTGAAAAAACAACCCCTTATGAGGTTTGCACTCCATTAATTCTTCAGCTAAAGAAGAGCAACATTGGAAGGAGTAAATCCACAATAATCCGTAGCATCCGATGTAAAAGTGACTATTAGGTTGGCTTTGTATCCAGATCAACAGTTATCGTTGTTTTAACACCAATAATGAGTCAGGATGGTCAAGGTTGAATCGATGAAGGTCTATGACTCGTATCCCCAAATTAACTTACGATCGCGGTACGCTGATTTTGCATCCCCCACCGAGGGGAAAAACTTGGGTTGATTATGCCACTTGGGACGATCGAGTAGAAAAATTTCGTATTTTGGGGATTCATTATCGCCGGTTAATAGAAACGTTGTGGGAGGAAAAGGCCGTATTTGACGATCGCGCAAAAGAATTTTACCCCATAGAGTTAATTCCTGCCTTAGAAATGACTCCCTATCCCCACCAGGTGGAGGCTCTGCAAGCGTGGCGGGATGCCCAACGTCAGGGGGTGGTGGTTCTGCCGACGGCTGCGGGAAAGACCTATTTGGCTCAATTAGCCATGCAGATTACGCCCCGAACGACATTGATTGTTGTTCCAACGTTAGATTTAATGCATCAATGGTATGCCCATCTGAAGGCAGCTTTTCCAGATGTGGAGGTGGGGTTATTGGGGGGTGGATCGCGCGATCGCTCTCCTGTCCTTGTGGCAACCTATGATAGTGCGGCGATTCATGCGGAGGCGTTGGGGTCTCGCTATGGGTTGCTCATCTGCGATGAGTGTCATCATTTACCGACTGAGTTTAGTCGCGTGATTGCTGAATATGCGATCGCTCCCTATCGGTTAGGCTTAACTGCGACGTTAGAGCGAGCGGACGGACGACATCAAGATTTAGCCTTCTTGTTGGGGGAAACGGTGTATCAGAAAACGGTGCAAGAGTTATCGGGTAAGGCTTTAGCCCACCATGAGGTGGTGCAAATTAAGGTGAAATTGTCCCAACAGGAAAAGCAGCGATATGAAGTATTAATTGAAGAGAGGAATCAATTTCTGCGATCGTCTAACATTTTCCTGGGTTCCGTGAAAGGCTGGCAACTCTTTGTCCGCGCCAGTTGCAGGTCTCCAGAAGGCCGTAGGGCGATGTTAGCACATCGTGAGGCCAAGGCGATCGCCCTGTCAACTGATAGTAAACTCCGCGTTCTTCAAGACCTCCTCAATCAACATTATCCCGAAAAAATCCTCATTTTTACCGCTGATAATGCCACTGTTTATCAAATTTCCCAAACTCTCCTTATTCCCGCTATTACCCACCAAACTCCCGTCAAAGAACGCCATGATATGCTTACCCGCTTCCGTCAAGGAGAATATCAAACTTTAGTCGCTTCCCACGTTTTAAACGAAGGTGTTGATGTTCCCGATGCTCGCATTGCTATTATTTTATCCGGAACTGCATCCAAGCGCGAATATATTCAACGGTTAGGGCGAGTTTTGCGTAAAGGTTCTCAAAAAAATAAACAGGCTATTCTCTATGAAGTGATCGCTGAAAACACAGCAGAAGAGCGCACCTCAGAACGTCGCCGAGGAGAACCCAAACAAGAATCTACTTCCCTCACTCCCTTACGTTTGATTTATGGTCAAGGAGAGACTCAAACCCAGCGAGCAGCCGAACACTCTTCATCCTATTCCACAGATATAGAAAAGAACAAAGGCAAAGACGATCTCTAAATTATGCCTGATTGCGATTAGAATGATCGGCTAACCAATGGGATAAATCTTCCAGAGCAGCTAATTGAAAAATAGCAACGCTGAGTAACTCTAAATCAGATGAAGATAACTCTTCTATCTGTTTTTTGAGACTCTGTTCCAGCTCTCCAAAACGCTGTTCAAGTAACCGCAATATTAATTTAAGTTGTCCCAAAAATTCTCCCTCTGCGCGTCCTTCTTCACGTCCTTCTTCACGTCCTTCTTCACGTCCCTGTGCAAGTCCTTCTTCACGTCCCTGTGCAAGTCCATCTATTCTCGCTTGCACCGCGTAACCTTGCTGGTCTAGCAGCCAGATTTCATTTTGGTGTAACTCTTCTGCTTCCTTTGGACTTAAATTAGCTCGATTAGCAATTTCTAGAGCTTTGCCAATTTCTGGCACTTCTTCTAGACGACTGGGAATCATCTGTAAATTAGGTGCTTCTTTCATAAAATAAATCCATTTGTCGGTCAAGGTATCCAATTCGTCCAGGGATTTATTAAATTTTTGTAACTCTACAAATATCAGTTCGATCTGTTCGCCCGGATAGTCAAATGATAATTTTTTTTCCTTTAAACAAAAGTGAGTGATAATGGGGTCAACCTTTGGAAACAGAGGAAAATCGACAATCGTTAGGGAAATTACCGGTTGCAGTCGGGTATAACTTTGGGCAACACTGAGTTGATTACCATAGGTTTTAGCACAGTTATATAAGACTCGCTTTTTAAATGCAGGGGTATTATATAATTGCATTTCGATCAGGACCGTGGTGCCGTTGTTTAAGATGGCTTTGACATCAAGATAGCTGTCTTTGATGATTCTAATGTCACTTTGATTAGAAGGATCGATAATGTCTAGGTCAGTAATTTCTGAGCGACCTTCATAGATAAGAGCGTTTAAGAAGCTAATCAGGATATCTTTACTTTGTTGGGAGCCAAAAATACGCTTAAAGGCGAAATCGGTTTTGGGACTGATAAATTCCATGATTTTATCCTCTAACTTTAGAATCCTGAAACTTGCTGGAGTAGATTTATTAATCCTACTTCTTTTAATTGTGCCAATTGTTGAGCATCTCGGACTAATAAAGCTCCAGCAAATCCTAGGGAATTGACAGAAATAGAGTGCCAAGAGTCCTGGGAGCGGGGAATGACCATCATCCAGCGGCGGGTCATAAGTAAATTATAGGCTCCGGTTTGTTGAATGCCTGGGTTGTCTTGTTCTAAGCGTCCCACATGCCGCAGGAGCTGATAGTAGCAGTTAAGGCTCACCTGAGCGGCGTTTTCTGGACTGTTAATTATCTGAGGGTCAAAAAAGCGAATCGCATGGGGAAAGGGCAGTTGATGGCTTTGATAGGGACTACTCTGAGGTGATTTGGAGTCGAATACC
This sequence comes from Roseofilum sp., assembly GCF_982964205.1. NCBI lineage: Bacteria > Bacillati > Cyanobacteriota > Cyanophyceae > Desertifilales > Desertifilaceae > Roseofilum > Roseofilum sp. The sequence goes on from NZ_CEZBFX010000102.1 coordinate 6,863, forward strand.
ATCTCGATGGGAATGGCAATGCCTTGGGGAATCAGGGGAAGGGGAACGAGTTGTAGGTGTTTGTGGGGTTGACTTGCCCCCGCATCGGTTCCACCATTGTAGAATCCGAGACCGTCAATTTCCGCTAGGGCGAACCACAAAGCTTGAAAATCGGCAAGGGTAAGCCAATTGTCCTGGGGTTCAAAGTCACGGGTGACAATCAGGATATGGCGATCTACGACGTTGTATTTGTTGAGCAGACAGTGGTGGGTGGGGGAGATATTGGTAACGAAGAGGTCGCGATCGCAGGGCAAAAATGGATTAACTGGTTTGCTAGACTCTGAAGAGACTTGTTGCTTGCGTTTTTGGGCTTCTTTGCGGGCTAGGTTAGAAATAATTCTGACAAGAAAGGGAATACCCCGATCTTCGATGATTTCGTAGTCAGTGAGAATGGGATGTAGGGCCCCGCAACTTAAAGCATACTGAGTTTGTTGGCGAATTCGGTCACTTAATGTGCCAGGGGTGAATAATGGGGAATTCGTTTGCATCCGTAAATTGGGGGCCCTTAGTTTCTTCAGCCTTATGATAGGGCTTTCAGGGGTAGATTTAAACGGCCAGAGCTTCAGGTTCGCTGATGCAGAGGCGATCGCATAATATCTCAGTCACTAACTTGACATTTTCTGGCTCATGCCCTTGATAAATTTCCAGATGTGCAGAAGGGGGAGCTTCAAATAATAGGTATTCTTGGGGGAATACCACCCGTTCAAAATACCAGTTGGGAATATTGGTAATTCGGGCAATCTGAATCGATTCAGTTCCGTTTTTATAGCTACAGACTAAACGCTGAGACTGGAGTTGAGATAAGGCATCAAGAATTTGGCTCATGTTAAGAGGAGATTAATTGACTTTTAACTAAATGGTCTGCATCTCTGAGAACGGGATCAGAGCAGGGCTATATCCAAAAAAAACATAACCCAATACTATCATACCTATTTTTTTATCTTTAGGTCGATCATGGAAAAAATACATAACCAACATGCGAATTCAGGTGATTTTTGTCTGGAAAGTAAATATTCTAGGAAAAGATCGTGCTTAAATGTTGATCCTAAAATCTAGGATGAGAAATTGCCAATTGCCCGTTTGAGCGGTTGCGATCGCCCCCTTTTCCCCATATGCTAAATAAATCTAGACCAAATCTTACATAACTTGGGTCAATCGAGTTTAATTAACCATATGGGACAAAAACGTAACTTAACTGCAATCATCACAGGCGCATCCTCTGGAGTCGGCTTATACGCAACTAAGGCTATGGCTAAACGGGATAACTGGCATGTTATCATGGCTTGCCGTAACCTAGAGAAGGCTGAAGCGGCGGCTAGGGAATTGGAGATTCCCAAGGATGCGTATACAGTTATGCCTTTAGATCTAGCAGATTTACAGAGTGTGCGTAACTTTGTTAATACCTTCCATGAAAGTAAACGGCCTCTAGATGTACTATTGTGCAATGCGGCAGTATATCTACCGTTGCTGAAAGAACCCCAGCGATCGGTAGATGGTTATGAGGTTAGTGTCGCGACGAACCACCTGGGTCATTTTCTTCTATGCAACCTACTCTTAGACGATCTGATTCAGTCTAAATTCTCCAACCGTCGCCTGATTATCCTGGGCACAGTGACGGCAAATACGAAAGAGTTAGGAGGTAAAATTCCCATTCCTGCCCCTCCCGATTTAGGAGATATGAAAGGATTAGAACAAGGATTTAAAGCCCCAATTTCCATGATTGATGGTAAGAAATTTAAGTCAGGTAAAGCCTACAAAGATAGTAAACTTTGTAATATGCTTATTACCCGCGAACTCCATCGCCGCTATTATGAATCGACTCAAATTGTGTTCAATTCGCTCTATCCCGGATGTGTAGCGGATACGCCTCTATTCCGCAATCATTATCCCCTATTCCGTACAATTTTCCCCCTATTTCAAAAGAATATTACGGGTGGCTATGTTTCCCAAGAATTAGCTGGAGAACGGGTTGCCGACGTAATGGCAGAGCCAGAATATCAACAATCTGGAGTTCATTGGAGTTGGGGAAACCGGCAAAAAGAAGGTCGCCAAGCGTTCGCGCAAGAACTTTCAGCCGAAGGAAGTGATATGGAAAAGGCAAAACGTTTATGGGACTTGAGTGAAACGTTAGTGGGATTGTCTTAATCAGAATTGAGGAGGGAAAGTGCCTCTCTCACAAGAGAGGGCAATATCTTGTCGATTCACCAAACCAATCGTATCAAGAGGGGCAAACGGCTGTTCGCCCCTATACCCTGTCTGCTTTTCATTTAAAAACGCTATAGAACGCCTTTAGCAACTTCTCTTTCAAGGATCGAGAACAGATCAATGACAGTACAAAGCGCTAATGTAGCGATGGATTTATGTTAACCATCAGTGTCCTCACCTGTTTCGTATCATTGTGTTAAACTCTGTTGCAGTTTAGTTACATTACGCCCCAACTGGCCCAGAAAATCCCCAGGAAATGGTAGGATTCGATCCGTGTTGTGTAACGATTGTGGAGAAAACCTTTGGGTATAAGGGTTGCTGTAGTAGGATCGGGGCCAGCAGGTTCAAGCACTGCTGAGACCCTAGCAAAGGCAGGGATTGAAACTTATCTGTTTGAGCGTAAGCTAGACAACGCGAAACCCTGCGGTGGAGCCATTCCCCTCTGTATGGTAAGTGAATTTGACTTACCCCCTCAGATTATTGACCGGCGCGTGAGAAAGATGAAAATGATCTCACCGTCTAACAGAGAAGTCGATATTAATATAGAGCGGGACGACGAATATATTGGCATGTGTCGCCGGGAAGTGCTAGATGGCTTCATGCGCGATCGCGCAGCCGAACTTGGCGCTACTTTAATTAACGGAACTGTCCAAAGACTGGAAATTCCCACCAATAGCACAGATCCCTATACCCTGCACTATAGCGACCATTCTCAGGGAGGCACGGTTGGAGTGGCGAAAACTCTCCAAGTTGATGTCGTCGTCGGTGCAGATGGGGCGAACTCCAAAGTCGCTAAAGCTATCAAAGCAGGAGACTATAACTACGCGATCGCCTTCCAAGAGCGTATCCGTATTCCCGATCATCTCATGAACTATTATGAAGACTTGGCAGAAATGTATGTCGGAGACGATGTATCGCCAGACTTCTACGCTTGGGTATTCCCCAAATACGACCATGTGGCTGTCGGAACGGGAACCATGAAAGTTAACCAAGCCAAAATTAAACAACTGCAAGCCGGAATTCGCGCTCGTGCAGCCAAGCGCTTGGTTGGTGGAGAAATTATCAAAGTGGAAGCTCACCCCATCCCCGAACATCCCCGTCCCCATCGAGTACGCGGTCGGGTTGCCCTCGTGGGTGATGCAGCAGGAACCGTAACCAAGTCTTCTGGAGAAGGCATCTACTTTGCTGCTAAGTCTGGTCGCATGTGTGCCGAGGCGATCGTCGAATTTTCTAACAACGGTCAACGCATTCCCACGGAAGACGATCTCAAGATTTACATCAAACGCTGGGATAAGAAATATGGCCTGACCTACAAGGTACTGGATATCCTGCAACAGGTTTTCTATCGTACCGATGCTACCCGGGAAGCCTTTGTAGAAATGTGTTCTGACAAAGACGTACAACGGCTAACCTTCGACAGCTACTTGTACAAAACCGTGGTTCCCGCGAATCCCTTGATCCAAATGAAGATTACTGCGAAAACCATTGGTAGCTTGCTCCGGGGTAATGCTTTAGCCCCTTAAGTGCTGTAACTTACTGTACGTATCGCCAATACGAATCAACATCGATAAGATCCTCCCTCTCATACAGAGGGGGGATTTTTAATGGTCATTGCTCTGGACTTATTTAGAATAATTTGCAATAATGATCTTGTTAAACCTCACGACACAGATGAGGGTGAACAACGAAATTGATTACAGATTGAGGAAATAGATAGATGCTCCAAACGACTCTGGCACAGACCTTATCGATCGCCATAGAATCAGTATGTCCTCTAGCTTTGTCAGCCTTATTTATTGGATTCTGCTCCGCAGTGGTTGCAGCCTTCCGAAAAGCCATCCCTCAGATGAAACGGCTGCATTCTGTGCCTTGCAATTATTGTGTTTATTTTACAGGCTGTCATTATCTCAAATGCACCGTTCACCCGTCTAAAGCATTAACAGAAGAGGCCGTTGACTGTCGCGACTTTGAACACCTATCGTACCGAAAATCTTGTTGCACCAAGGGTTGTAAGAGTTAGTGAATCGAAAGAAGGGAAACCCTGAATTTTCAAGGTTTCCCGATTAACCATCTATATAAAACAACTGGAGAACTCAGATCCTATTGAGGAGCAGCGATAAAGATCACGGTTGTAATCAATATTACTACAGCAAGAGCAGGAACAATCAATAACACCCGACGGTAAACTGCGGCACTGCGATCTTGGACTCCATTGCCAAAAGTTCGCAATAATCCCAACCTTCGCAGTTGTTTCAGATAATAGGTATCATAACGGGCCATTCGTGCAAACGGAAGGTCACCTTGCGATCGCTGGGGCAAAATCCGCCGCCGTTGATACGGGACAATATCATCTCCGAAGTTTTCTTCATATTCTTCAGTATCAAGCAACTGATCGATAAATCCGCGCAACCCTTTGGTGGCTAAAACAATTGACCAAGCCAGCTTTTCTTGGGGATTATACACTTCACGTCCTAAAAAGCGTTGAATGCACATTTCGACAAACCGATAATTATTATTGGTGTCGTAATTCAAGCGCCGAAACGAATCCGACAGAGCCAAACCGCGCATAAAGCCGCGCACGGTAATTTCGCCGTGACGGAATTGTGATTCTAGAGCAGGTTGGCGATTAAACGCGATCATTTGTTGTTCATTAAACACCTGTCGATAACCGGCCCAAATAATTTCATCGATTTCTGTTCCTTTGGGCAAGTTTTCAGCGCTGTAAATCCTCGGTTGTTCATCCCCAGGAATTTCATAGTTTTTGACTCGCTGATTTTGGCTCGACAGTGGATAAGTTAAAAGGGGAAGGTTCATGTCACACTTTTGTCCGTTGAGTTGTCAAAAAGAGATACCGATCCCCCTGAAGAAGGGGGATTTTTGGCAATTAGGTCAGTCCTGCTCGACTGATTTCGAGCAAAATAAAACTGGCAAAAATTACGCCACCCAAACCCCCAACTAGAAAGCCGGAAGTGAATAAACTCCAATCTTTGTAGCCTTTGATGTTGTCCGGTAGAACTCCTCGTGGTTTTTGTCCGGGTTGGAAGATTGCCGATCCATATAAGAACAGACAAATACTGAGAATCAGTACTAAACCGGAGGCACTGCCAAATCCAGCTAAAAGAGCGGAATCTGTATCGCGCAAGGGCCCGAGTTTCAGGAATGGGCCCAGAAGTAAATAACCGTGGGCCATGCCAATTTCTAATCCTCGGGCAATGGGAGATAATCCTTTCCGATAAATGGGGAGATTTTTCACCCAAGTTAGACTAAGCTGACTGCTGTTTAGGGGAGTAGCGAGATTACCTTGTTGGAAGTCGTTTGCGTAGGGTTGTACGATCCCTGAAAATAGGGGCTGATTAAATTGAGTATCCCCAAATAAGGCTTCTGGATTGAACTTCATGTTACTGAAAACAAACCCAGCCGCGATCGCCCGTGCCCTCAGTGCATGCCAAAAATGACCGGCTAAGAGCAGACTGGCAAAAATGATATGAAACAACATTAACCAAGTTCGCACAGTGATGGTGCCATCGACCGTTAAGGTTTCAGCAGGCCCGTAGAATACGGAAGGATAGACCGTCTCATTCACCCAAACCAAGTAGGCAGCGAAGTAACCCATGTAAGCTAGAGCCGCTTGAGAGTAAGACAAATAAGCCTCACCCGACCAGACAAACAGCCCTTTAGCCCAAGTAGTGGGCTGGGTATAAATATGCCAAATTCCACCAAAAATACAGAGGATACCAATCCAAACATGACCGCCCACCACATCTTCTAGGGTGTTTACTGCGGCCATACCTTGCAGTGTCCAGCCATCGGGGGTAATGCCCACCACATAGCCAAAAATGGTTAGGGGGTTGAGTGTGGGATCGGTGACCAAGCGAACATCGGCGATCGCCGGATCGTATAATCCTCCTACTACAGTCGCCTTGAGTACCAGCAACAGCGCCCCCATTCCCAGCAACACCAAGTGAATGCCGAGAATACTGGTCATTTTGCCCCCATTTTCCCAGTCATAGCCAAACCCTTTTGCATCAAGGGTTTCCGGCCCAAGGACTGCATGATAGATTCCCCCGGCTCCCAGAATGGCAGAACTGATTAAATGAACCACACCAATGGAAAAATAGGGAAAGGTATCAATAATTTGTCCTTCAGCTCCCACTCCAATCCCTAATGTTGCCAGATGAGGCAGCAAGATCAGACCTTGGTTATAAATGGGCAAGTCAGGATTGAGGCGTGAAAGTTCAAACAACGTCATTGCCCCAGCCCAGAGGACAATTAATCCTGCATGGGCAATATGAGCGCCCAGCAACTTACCCGACAGATTGACAAAGCGGAAGTTACCCGCCCACCAGGAATAGGGATTAACAGAATCTTTAACGTAGTCGGTTTCCGGAGAACTTCCTGGAAACGCTACAGAAGTTAAGTTAGCACTCGTCATAATTAACTTACCTGCCCTCGTGTCGATGTAATGACACGGCCTTCAACAAAGCTGTATCCTGCTGCTCGCAAGGCATGGAAGAGATGGCCTTGTAGAAAGAAGAAGCCCAGCCAAAAGTGAGCGTTGGCGAGCCAAACCCGTACCGTTAATGCACCATCCGTGCTGGTAAAGACCGGGAAGCGATCGAACGTTAACGATAAGGTAGGGCCGTAAAATTCTATGGGAAATACCGTGGAGTTAACGGAGACAAACAAGGTGGCGATAAAGGCCATTAGGCTAACCGCACCGATGCTATACGAAAGATAGCCCTCACCTGACCAAACAAAGAGGTTTTTTGCCCAAGAGAACGGAGTCGTCTGGATGTGCCAAATTCCACCAAAAATGCAGATTGCACCGATCCAAATATGTCCACCGATGACATCTTCTAGGTTGTCCACACTGGCTAGCCAGTATTTTCCTTGAGTGCCAAAGAAATAACCAAAAATCACGGAGGGGTCTAAGGTAGGATTGCTGACAACGCGCACATTTTGTACTACAGGGTCATAAATTCCTCCTAAGATCGTGGCTTTGGCCACAAGGAGAAACGCGCCTATACCGAGTAAGACCAGATGAATACCAAGAATCGTAGTCATTTTGTTGGCATCATCCCAGCGATAGCCGAAGAAGGGAAAGTTTTGTTCCAGAGTCTTCGGCCCTTTGAGGGCGTGGAATATTCCGCCAGCTCCCAGGAACGCAGAGCTGATGAGATGCAAAACCCCGATGACGAAGTAGGGATAGGTATCAATGATTTGACCTCCTTCTCCGACTCCCCAACCCAATCGCGCTAGGTTGGGCAGAACAATCAATCCTTGTTCGTACAGAGATTGATCGGGTTTATACCCAGATACTTCAAAGAGGGTAATTGACCCTGCCCAGAGTACAATCAGTCCAGCGTGGGCCACATGAGCGCCCAATAGTTTTCCAGAAAGGTTGACCAGACGAGCATTCCCGGCTCGCCAGGGAATGGCTTGCATGGTGTCAGTGGCAACTGCCATAAGATACACTCCTCTTATTCAGATTGTTGTATTTGTAAGCCTGTAGGTACGATTAAGGTGACATCTTTGGCTACGAAGTCAAAGAACGTGTTAAACCGTACTCCTTTTTCTGCTATGCGGGCCCGATAGGCGTGCCAGATATGACCAACCAGGGCGATAAATCCAAGGGCGGCATGGACGCTTGAGAGGACGGCTCGGATTCCGGATTCACCAACGGGGCCGTAAAAGGCACTGGGATAGGCAATGTCGTTGACGGTGACAAAGCAAGCGACGCTGAAACCGGCGATCGCCAACGCTCCTAAGCTGTAAGATAAATAGGCTTCTGCTGACCACACCAGCCTTTGCTTGGCCCAATCGAGGGGTTTAGAAACCAGGTGAAAAATCCCCCCACTAATGCAGAGTATGCTGACCCAGACATGACCTCCGATCACATCTTCCAAGCTATTCACGCTGGCCATTCCGGTCATCGTCCAGCCATCGGGACTAATCCCCACGAGATAACCAAAGATTTGTCCAGGATCGAGATTGGGTTGCACCAAGCGGACTTGCTCAATTAGGGGATCGTAGATGCCTCCAAAGCGAGTGGCTTTCATCACCAGTAGTGCCGCTCCCATTCCTAGTAATAGGAGATGAATGCCGAGAATCGTAGTCATTTTGTTGCCATCTTTCCAGTCATAGCCAAATCCTTTGATATCCAAAGTGTCCGGCCCGAGAACGGCGTGGTAAATTCCACCCGCTCCCAGGACAGCAGAGCTAATCAGGTGCAGCATCCCAATCAGGTAGTAGGGATAGAGATCCACGATTTGTCCTCCATCTCCTATCCCCCAACCGAGGGTGGCTAGATGAGGCAGCAAGATCAGGTTTTGCTCGAACATCGGTTGCGAGGGATCAAACTGGGACAGCTCAAACAGAGTCATTGCTCCTGCCCAGAGAACGATTAGACCCGCATGGGCAACATGCGCTCCTAATAATCGCCCGGAAAAGTCGATAAATCGAGCATTGCCTTCGAGTAAGGGGGCCCCAGATTGAGGATTGTCGCCTGGAGACCAGCCCAAGGCTTGGAAGGCTGGCTTCCAGAAGATTGATACGGCCATTTGCATTCCTCAAGTATCCAAACAACAGCGCAAATGAGAACTCGATACCCTCTATTCATGCAAGAATACTAAGGGAAAGAGAATTACTCAGATGAGAATAATTTTCACTAAATTGAATTATAGGGATAGAGGCAATTTTCTGGAATAAAATTCACATATCGTTACATTCTCTGGAAAAAATCGCTAAATAGTCCATTGTATAGGGTTTACAGTGCGATCGATCGTTACGAGATTTCAAGGGCTGAGAGGGCAAGCAAATCTTAATTAAGAGTATTTCTTAATTAAATAGACTCATAATAACTTTAATTTAGAGAATAGCTATTTAGTATCTCGCAGTACTTGAGATTTGTTGCAAGTCAGTAGGACAGGATTCCCCCTCTTCTGTCACTTTCCACAAAAAAGGGGGAATGATGGTTTCTGGGTCAAGTTTAAGAAGTGCGATCGCTGAACTCGATTTTGGGAAATAGTTGAAAATACTGAGTAATATCTAGCTGATCCGTCTGATTAAGACTGTCTTCTTGTAGTTGAGTGAGTAACGTTTTGCTTTGCAGGAGCAGTTGGTGAATAT
>NZ_CEZBFX010000102.1:16334-18303 GCF_982964205.1 Roseofilum sp.
TCTTCTTGTAGTTGAGTGAGTAACGTTTTGCTTTGCAGGAGCAGTTGGTGAATATCTAATCCGGCGTATTCTGGTTGATAGCGACTTAAGCGGCTAATACCTTCACCAAGTAAAATCATCGCCCCCCGCAAATTTTGATGACTGAGATGATAAATACCGACAGCAATTTGCAAAATCCCTTGATAGAGCGTGCGTTCGGGTTCAGAGGCTTCTAGCCAAATGGCTTCTAGGGTATCGTGACAAGCATAAAACTCTTGTTGATTAAATTGTTGAATGCCGTGCCAAAATTCGGGGGGCAGTTGATTACACATGAGATTTGGTTTTACTCAGACTCTCGATCGTCTTGATGTAACTGTTCTAGGCTCTCTTCTAAACTATTATTACTAGAGGCGATCGCCCTCGAACAAGACCAACTACTGGGTAACATGGCTGGCCAGCCTTTACGGATTGCTTCTGGACAGATGGCATGAATGGTGAGTTGACAATCAATCATCTGTACACCGGTTTTCGAGGCTTGTTTTAAGCTTTGCTTGAGAATCGTATCATTCTTAAATTCTAGGGTTTGGTTGCACTGAACGCAGACAATGTGATGATGGTGATGGGGATAGGGATGATTTAACTCGTAATGTTTGTGACCTTCAGCAAGTTCTAGTTCACGAATAATCCCCATTCTAGCCATCAGTTTCACCGTGCGGTAAATAGTCGATAGGCTAATCCTCTCACCCCTCTGTTTGAGGAGATCGTGGAGTTCTTCGGCGCTCAGATGGTTTCCCCTAGGAAGATTCTGAAAAACATGCAAAATCGTTTCCCGTTGTGGAGTTAAGCGCCAACCTTTGGAATTGAGTTCGGCTTTGAGGGAAGTGGGAGTATAGAGAGACATAAAAATTCTCAATAACAGTGATGTTATTCATAATTATAAGGCGAGAATTACTGATTTGCAAAAAAACAAGCTTATTGAGAATAACTCGCAATGTACCCAACTCGACTGTTTCCGCTACATTCTCCATGACCGGACTCAAAGAATCCCCAGACTGAACAGATGGGGATTACTCCAGCGTCCTAAGCACTTTTATACTCGTCTTTAGATTCCGGTAAAGTAAGGATTTCTACTCCACTGTCGGTAACGGCGATCGTATGTTCAAACTGGGCAGAGAGCTTGCCATCTTTCGTGATGGCTGTCCAATTATCATCTAAAACCTGCGCTTCATAAGTTCCTTCATTAATCATCGGCTCAATCGTAAATACCATACCTTTACGCAAGCGTTTGCCCTTGCCCTTTACCCCATAATGGGGAACCTGGGGAGCCGTATGAAATTCACGATTAATCCCATGACCGACAAAATCGCGCACGACAGAAAACCCATGGGCTTCTGCATACTCTTGAATCGCTGCGCCAATATCTCCAATTCTCCCCCCTGGTTTGACCGCCGCAATCCCGCGCATCATACATTCATAGGTCACTTCTACTAACTTTTTGGCAACTGGAGAGGGTGTTCCCACAAAAAATGTCCGCGATGTATCGCCATAATAGCCATCGAGAATCGGAGTCACATCGATATTGATAATGTCGCCATCCTTGAGTTTTTGTTTAGCATTGGGGATACCGTGACAAATCACCTCATTTACACTGGTACAAATGGATTTGGGGAATCCGTTATATCCCAAGGGCGCACTAATGGCTCCATTTTCACGAGTCCAGCGCTCGGCTTCATCATTTAACTCTAAGGTACTGACTCCCGGTTGCACCATGGGTGCTAAGTGATCCAGTAACTGACTGGCTAAGATTCCTGCTTTCCGCATTTTGTCGATTTCACGCCGCGATAATAATACGATCGTTTCGCTTCCCATGTTTCTAATATCTCAAAGGTGATCACTCTTTACCCATGATAGGGGAATCGGGGGATAGGGGGATACGGGGATCTTTCAAGGGAATGATTTTAAGATTCGAGTCAGGAAGACACGGAGAAAC
>NZ_CEZBFX010000103.1:0-18278 GCF_982964205.1 Roseofilum sp.
CCGATCGGCTTGCCATTCCTGGGATTGAGTTTGCACGCGATAACCAGAATAACCTGCTACTAAATTAACTACATCCTCGCCAAACTCAAACCGTACTCCTCGCATTTGAGCAACTTTAATCAAACATTCGGTTAAAATTTTGGGGTGAACCTGGCGATCTTGGGGAGAATATACCGCTCCCAGACACTGCTCAACTGCCAAATGGGGACAACGCTCTTGCAGAGTTGCTCGACTCCAAAGTTGCAGCTCCCATCCTTGAGATTGGCGAGTCTTGGCTAATTTCTGTTTTTGCTGCCACTTTTGTTCATCTCTGCATAGCATCAAAATCCCTTGGCGGTTATAGGGAATCGTTTGCTGGCAAAGGGTTTCGAGTTCGGGAATTAAGGTATCGTAGCGGCGAATACTGGTTTCTCGCATTTGCCAGGCTCTACCCTTCGTTTTCTGGCTAATGCATCCCATCATCACTCCCAATGCGGCGCTCGTACAGCCTTGAACCCCAGAAGTGCGATCGATGACGGTCACTTGAACTCCTGCGATTGAGGAGAGTTCATAGGCGATCGTTGCTCCAATTACACCACAGCCAATCATCAGAATTTGCGTCATATATCCTATCTTATTTTTCTCTTTTTTATCATGGTTAGTTATAGACGATCGCAATTAGAAGCACACAAGAAAGTAATCGCTAAGAAATTTCTCTTCTAGCTCCTTGGGTAGTTATGGCATCATAAATCAAGGGACTTTACTTAAAGCTGAATTAACCGGTTCAACTAATTTCTGAGTCGCCATAACCACTAAAAAAATTATAATGAAGCAAAATAGCGTTCAATCAGGATAATTGCCACAATATCATCGATGGGACGGGGAGGTTGGCGCATTCCTTGGGGAACGAGACGAGTTAGGCCTTTGGGGGGATACATTTGCCAGTAGCGATCGCGAGCTTCTAAGGTAGAATATCTCTCATCTACCTTGATAATTTCCAGGGTTTCGGCAAACTCCGGTTTCAGTTTCGCTTCCCAAGCTTTCGAGGTGGTTTGATTTCCCATTACCAACACGGAAACCCCATACTGTTGAGACCAAGCTTTTAAAGTAGCGATCGCCTGCTCCGAAGCAACCACCTCATGCTCGAATACCTGGCGATCTTCAGCCATTACCGCAATGCCACACTTATCTTTACCCGGATCGAATCCCAGAATCATCAACGTTCAACTCTACTCACTTTGTCGTCGTAGAAACGGAATCAGAGCCTCGCACACTTTTTCTGGCCAGTCTTCTTGAGCATAATGCCCAACTTCTTCTAAGGCAATAAATTCGGCTTGGGATACGCTAGAAATCGCCTCTTTTGCACTGGATGACAACAACCAGGGATCGTTTTCTCCCCAGATCACTTGCAGGGGTTTCGACCATTGGGGAAGAGTGCGACTAATATTGGTTAAACTCGATTTCAGGTTCAGATTTCGCAACGTTGCCAGCAGAGCGCGTCCAGCAGCCGAAGTTTCTAAAAAGGGGCGACGATAAACATTGAGGTCTTTTTCATCGACTTGATAGGGCGATCCGCCTTCCAGGGTGCGATCGACAATGAGGGGATCTTGGGTCATCATTTCTCCCGCTAGAGGTAGGGTAAACTGCTGGATTTTCCAGGGTAATTTAGCTTGGGGACTCAGGGGGATATTAATTAAGCTGAGGCGATGGATGCGATCGCTATTTTGCAGAGCATAGAGGAGTCCGGGAACGCTGGTGTAGCCTTGCAGCACGAGGGAAACTTGCTCTAATTCTAGGCTATCGATGAGGTCTCCCAAAGCTTTGACAAACGCTTCTGGAGTATAGGCAAAGTCCCGTTTTTCTGGAAATGCTGATTGTCCGGAACCGATCCAGTCTGGGGCGATCGCCCAAAATCCTTGTTCGGCTAGAGACGGCAGAACTTCTCGCCAACTATAGCTTTGGGAGAGTAACCCATGGAGCAATAGAACTGGGGGTTTGTCGGTTGCTTGCATCGGTTGCGCTTCGCGATAAAACCATTCTAGGGAACCGACGTTAATTTGCTTCTCCTCAATAGACACTCTTGTTGCTTGACTCCGTTTCGTTTCACTGGGATGGAGTTAGCATACCGTGTTTTTACCTCTTTTACTACTATAATTGGCTATTTTAAAAACGAATATCCTGCCAAATTTCAGCGTCAGCAAAGCGCTCTAAATGTTTGCGATTCGTTGTCGCAATCACAACATACTGACCAGGATATTCTTCTTGAATGAGTTTCCATTGAGCGCATATAATCATATCACAATCAATAATCCGACAATGCCTGAATCTAAAAAGACAATCATTCTTGATGATATAACTTAAAGCCTGATTTACTCTCTCGATCGATGATTTCCTTTACCGTTTGCCAATATTGTTCTCGATCGCGCACTTCTTCTGGGGAAGGTTCTTCTTCTATCCACTGTTTTAATAGTGCAAGAGCCGCTTGATTTTTATCTATCTGCTCTTCAAGAGTCTCTCCTTTATGAGGCAAAACGAACCTGGATTGAAGTTTTAATTGTTCTGGCATAAACTAATTTTTGCTGATTGAATCCAAATTTACTGATATTTTAACACGCATCTCCCCATTCACTCACCTTGCTCTGGATATTCGCCGAGAGTTTCAATTTATTGACGGCTGAAGTAACAAAGGATTGAATAAAGGCTGTGCGCTGATTTTGTTCAAAGATAGTTTTGATAATCGAGGTCAATTTATCCAAATTTAAGCCCTGTTCTGGATTAAAGTCTTGGGTTTGGAAATATTCAATTAAACTTAATCCGGCAATGCGAGTTAAATAGGCAGCACTGATGCCTTGTACGAGTCCGCCTGCTGTATAGGTAATGGCATTGGTTTTGAGAACGCTGGTAATCGTTTGGGTGGAGAGTTCGACTAATCCCAGTTTGACGATCAGTTCGCCGACAATACCGGCAATTTTTTGACCGTGTTGGAGGGTAAAGGACTGGTTCGGTTGATAAATTTTGGCTAAGTCTAATATCAGTTGACCGGTAATTGCGCCCGTGGTCAACAGATCGAGGCTGGGAATGGGGTTCGCAAAGGCAGTGGTGGCGGCGATCCATTGATATTGCTCGATCGCCGGCAAAGCGCGATCGCGGCGTTTTTGGTTCCAGACGGCTTGGATCTCGCTCTGTAAAGCTTCTGCTTGGCGCTGGATAGTCCCTAAAATGGGCATATGGGGAGCATCCGCCACTTGCACGAGACGGCTTTTCAGGGATTCAATTTGGGGCGCTGGCTGTTCCATCCATTCCTCTACAGTGCCATCGGGTTGGTGTTTGCGGACTTTGATCGGTTGAGGAATAGCGGCAGTTACGACTAAATCCTCTTTCTCTAGTTTACCGGTCATTCTACTATTGATTTGTTGGAGAAGACTGGGCAGCTCTTGGGGTAAGTATTGGTCTTGTTTATTCAAGACTAAAATAACGTGATGATAGTTATTCTTGAGCTCTTGTAGGGTTTGATATTCAGACTCAGTTAAGTCTCCGGCGATCGCCAACAGAATCACATCACTGTTGCGGAATTGTTCTTCAATCTGGCTTTGAATTGCGTCACTCGGATTGGGCGTAAATAGAGCAGGTGTTTCAATAATTTGCCAATCCTGGGATAGGAGATTAAACAAACTACTTTTACCCACATTTTTACCGCCGGTAATGGCGATTTTGAGAGTTTTGCGGTTGATTTCGGCTCTGAGTTCATTGAGGCGATTTTGCCAACTGGAAATATCAACCTCTTCTGTTGCTAACTCGGCGTTCGCGAAGCGACTCCAAAGGAGTATCGCCCCTTCAACTTGAGTAAACGTCCGCTCTAGAGTTTCCTGGTTTACCGGTGAAGGAAGTGTTTCCACGGGGACAGAGACAGAGTTTTGTCGCCACCACCAAATCCCACCCCAGGCGATCGCCCCTAGAGTAACCCATTCTCCCCATTCACTCACAGAACTTTGGATATTTGCCCACAACCAGAGGAGTGCCCCTAATCCTAAGCCACCAACTAACAGAGGACGACGTATGAGTGTTGCCATCGATTTCTCCACTAAACCCAACCAGATCTCTAGCTTAACTCGATTGGGGGCATTGGGGGGGCGATCGGGTACCTTAGTGACGATCGTTCCCGATCATATAACTTAAAGCCTGATGGACGCTCGCGATCGATAATTTCCTTTACCGTTTGCCAATATTGTTCTCGTTCACGCGCTTCTTCTGGGGTGATTTCTTCTTCTATCCACTGTTTTAAGAGTGCAAGAGCCGCTTAATTTTTATCGATTTGCTCTTCAAGAGTCTGTCCTTTATGGGACAAACTAAACCTAGATTTATGTCTTGATAGTTCTGACATAAATTCATTATTTCTGACCGAATAAAAAAACCTAACATTTCAACAAAGCTCAACCATAATTCAATTCTTCTCTTCCTTGTAAATACTCAACAATAAGTCCTTTAGTTGTCCTTTTCATTAGTTCACAAGTACGCTGAACCAAATCAGAATCTTTTTTTGCAGATTCTAATGTGACATGACATTGACCCGCACAGCAACCTTCAATTTCACAACCCTTGCAGAATTGATTATTGCCGGGTAAACGACGTTGAATAAGTTGCATATACAAACTGCCTTGTTCAAAACATTTCTCAAACTCTAGTGAATTTCCTACAACTGTATTGGTATGCCCACAAGTTTTTAGAGTTCCATCTACATTAAATTCAATTGTTTTACCTTCCATTGATGGGCAAAATGCATGAGGTTTAGACAGCCAAGAGTGGGACATTAAGATTCTGTACGGAGTTTCCCAAGTGCCATAAAAATTCAATCCTTGTTGATGAGCATAACGCCGTAAGTCTATAATCTTGTTGACACAATCTTCAATCGGAATTGCTGTTGAACGAACCAGATCAAAATCCATTGAAACATCTTTTACACCCAAAGACGTTCCCAAGTCTATGACCTGTTCATCAATCAAGGCAAAATTTGTATCTGTCACCGTTACGGAAAACCCATCAATCGGATATTCAATGGATTCCAGTAAACGAATTTTGCTTAAAATCTTATCAAAAGTCCCCTGTCCCTTGGAATCAACCCTGATTAAATCGTTGGCTTCACGGAGTCCATCAAGAGAGGTAGAGATCTTAACTTTATATTTTTTGAGTGTTTCTGCTTTTTGGCGGTTTAATAAGCTTAAATTAGTATTAATTGCATAAAAAAATTGCATATCTGGTATGGATTCACAATATTCCAAAACAAACAGCAAAGTTTTCCAGTTGAGCAGAGGTTCACCATTGCCAAAATGAATTCTGACCAACGAGTTTTCACTCGATCGCACTTTTTCAATAAATTTGTCAATGCTTTCTTTCGCCGTTTCAGCACTCATGTTTAATTCTGGAGAATTTCTAGTTTCAAAATCATTATTCAAAAAGTGCATACAATGTTTACAACCAAAATTGCAAGCATTACTAATAGCTAATTCAAGTCGTTGAAGTCTATTTCCTTGTTTTAATTCAGTTAAAAAATCTTCATGCAACGCTTCTAGTAGCTCAAGCTCGTCGTTGCCCTCATATTCTAATAAATGCAAGTCGGTTAAGGTCTTAACGACTTCTTCTATATCACCTTCACAATAATCAGCCATTTCATCAAGTGTTTTAGGTTCTTGAAAAAGATGGATAAAATCAACAACAGATTCTTCTACTTCTCGTGGCTGATTAAAGAGAGCATGATAAATCAAAAAAATTCCATTCCCACCATCGACAGAATGAAAGTAGCGAGACTGCTGGTAAGCTTTAGTTTCCATATTATTTATCCTTAATCTAGATTAAAAAAAAATATTTGCCCACCATAACTTGTTTGAATCCAGAAGCCATGATAGGCAAAAAATATAGCTATCTAGCTACGACGTTGGCAAGTGGCACGGCTCTTAAATAAAGAATCCGGCTTAGTCGTTTTGATTTGTTCAGGTTTAACCCGGATTTTGACCTGTTTTTTTTCAGTCATGGTGCATACCCTATTTCATAGAGATTATTAAAAATAATACCCCTTAATTTAAAAATAACTAAATACTCAAATATCCTATTCAAGCCTGAGTTTTATCAATAAATATTTCAATGACAATCGTGAAATATCGTGGG
Source organism: Roseofilum sp. (assembly GCF_982964205.1). Lineage (NCBI taxonomy): Bacteria > Bacillati > Cyanobacteriota > Cyanophyceae > Desertifilales > Desertifilaceae > Roseofilum > Roseofilum sp. Next base: position 6,139 of record NZ_CEZBFX010000103.1, read on the forward strand.
ATGCTGTATTAGACTGAGTTATAATGGTGGAAACCCTTACTCTATCTTCACTCTATGGTTGTTACAGAAGTGTTACAATTTGTCGATCGCCTTGTCTTTGACGAAACGGGAAAACACTTAGATGACATTCAGAAAGCTGTAGTGAAAGGGGTTTGGCAAGGGGAAAGTTATGAAGAAATTGCCCAAGAATGTCATCGCAGTGAGAGTCGGGTGAGAGATGTAGGGTATAAGCTATGGCGAATTTTGTCAGAACGGTTAGAAGAAGATGTGAATAAATCGAATTTTCTGGCGACAATTGAAAGATTGCATATCAGTTCATCACAAAATATTTGTGTAGTTACACATCATAATATTAATTTCTGTTCAACTCATCAATCTGGCTCTCTACAAAATCCTCAAAATCATCCAGTTGATTCTGACTCGAAACGCGCTTCTATAGATTTAGAACTCGCACCTGAGATTACTTACTTTGAAGGACGCAGCGAGGAACTAGAAAAACTTTCTGAGTGTATTTTCAATCAACCCACTCGTCTCATGGCAGTGTTGGGATTAAGTGGTATTGGCAAAACAACGCTGGTTAGGCGATTTATTGACTTACATTTGGATTCCTGGGAGGCTGTAATCTGGAAAAGTTTGAAATTCCCCAAATCTCTAAGTCATCTGCTGCATGATATTTTGACAACTTTCAAGCCAGAAACTGAAAAGAGTCTTGAGCTTGATGAACAAATCACCCAAGTCTTTGAACTGTTATCGACGCGGCGATGTTTGCTGATTTTTGATGATGTCCAAAATCTGTTTATCCCTGGACAATTTGCGGGACAGTATCAACCAGAATATACAGACTATAGAACATTTTTCAAAATGATGGCAGAAGTTTCACATCAAAGCTGTTTAATCCTGATCAGTCAAGAAAAATCGCCAGAAATGATTTCTTTGGATGCAGAGTTATACCCAATTCAGTCTTTAGAACTAGGAGGATTCGATGCTGAAGGTGGAGAGTTTGTGCAATATCAGGGATTATCCTCTGAAGAAAATTTGTTAGACTTAAGCAAGCTATATCAGGGAAATCCTTTCTATTTGCAATCTATCTCTAGTTTGATTAAAGAGGTTTTCTCAGGTGAGGTGAATGAATTTATGGCTGAGGATAGTTTGATATTTACAGAAGAGATGAAATCAGTGTGGAATACCTTGTGGATGAGGCTATCTCAGGTAGAAAAAGATATCATTTTAGAAATGAGTCGAGCAAAAGTACCTATGTATAGAGATGATTTAAGAAATATGTTAACATTGTCTTCTCTAGAAGTTGTCAATAGCTTACAATCGTTGACTAGGCGTTATCTATTAAATTCACTTCAGGGCGATCGACATTCATTTATCCTCAATTCTATTTTTCAAGAATATCTCAAATTATTCTTGATGATATAACTTGATTCTTGACAAAGTCAAGAGTCAGTGAGAAGATGAAGAAATTAGCTAAAATATTTTAGCAAATGACTTAAGCAAAATGGCTAAAGACCGATTCCATGAATCTGTAAAAACAGCCTTAATTAAGGAAGGCTGGACAATTACAAGCGATCCTCTCATCATTCGTATAGATCGGGTTAGACTAGAAATTGATCTAGCAGCCGAAAAAGTATTTGCCGCAGAAAAAGACGGGCGAAAGATTGCTGTAGAAGTAAAAGGATTCATGAATCCTTCTGCGATTTATGACTTTCACGCAGCTTTAGGACAGTTCTTGAATTATCGCCTAGGTTTGCAAATGACAGACCCCTTACGGAATCTTTATCTAGCTGTACCCGTAGATATTTTTAACGATTTTTTTCAAGAGCGTTTTGTCCAAGTTGCTATACTTCAACATCGTCTAAGCATTATCACATATGACCCTGATTTAGAAGAGGTAATAGAATGGAAAAACTAGAAAAGTATCGCCAAATTGTCGAAGAAGTAATCAAAAGTCATGTCAGTCCCGAAGAGCCGGATATTGAATCCCAAGCGATTTGCGATCGCGAACAGGATCATTATCAACTGGTGGATCTCGGTTGGCAAGGCTTCAATCGGATTTATGCCTGCTATATTCACATCGATATTAAAGACGAGAAAATTTGGATTCAGAACAATATGACAGAAGCCGACTTAGGGCAAGAGTTAGTCGATAAAGGCATTCCTCCTTCAGATATTATTCTCGGTTTACATCCCCCATACAAACGCCCTTACACCAAGTATGGTGTTGCTTAAGCTGTTACCCTAAAATGAAAGTGAAACTCTTGAGGAGCCTATGTTACTCAACTATAATCCCAGAGCTTGCTTACCCTCTGCTGAAGATTTACCCGATTCTGACGATACTCCTGTGGATAACGAGCTACAAGATTTAATTCCCAGTTTGCTCAAAGCGATGCTGGCTTTAATTTGGGCAGAGCGGATGGATTGGTTTTTTGGGGTAGACATGGGAATCTATTACGATCCGAACCAACCGGCTATTGTCCCCGATGGCTTTTTGAGTGTAGGCGTTCCCAGAATTATTGACTCTGATTTACGTCTATCTTATGTATTGTGGGAAGAGCAAAAATTGCCCACCCTCGTGTTAGAAGTGGTTTCTCATAAACGGCGGAAAGAATATACTCAGAAAAAAGAAGAATATGCCCAACTGGGAATTTTATATTATGCGATCTATAATCCTTTGCGGAAAAGGAAACAAAAGTTAGAAGTGTATGAACTCAACGGCGGCGAATATGAATTATTATCTGGGCAGGTGGTGTGGTTATCCCAGTTGAATTTAGGCATTGGTAAAGCGGAGGGAACGTATCAAGGAATCACCCGAGAATGGCTCTATTGGTATGATGAGCAGGGAGAGCGCTATTTAACACCGGAAGAGCGAATTATCTCAGCTCAACAACAGCTATTATTAACGGAACAACGAGCATTATCAGCTCAACAACAGGCATTATCGGCTCAACAGAAAACGGAAAAACTCGCCCAAAAACTGAGGGAATTAGGCATCGATCCCGATCGCCTAGACCCATAATCGACGATCGATCGCCGATCTCGCAGTATCATAGACAATAGACTCTAACCTTATCCATATCCATCCGTCCTGTGACTGCGATCGCCCCCACCTCCCTCCTCGAACCCTCCCAACTGCTGCCCTTTGAACAGCTCGAACCTTCCCTACAACAGCGTTTCCAACAGGCTTGGCAACTGGGATCGCCCCTTCCTTCCGTGATATATCCCGAAACTCAAGAACAATTGAGCGAGGTGATGAAACTCGCCAAAGCTAACCAATGGCAGGTTGTACCCTGGGGAGCAGGCAGTAAAATTCATTGGGGTGGCATCGGTAAAGCGGTGGATCTTATCATCAGTACTCAACGCATCAATCAGGTGATTGAACATGCAGCTGGAGACCTCACAATTACCGTAGAAGCTGGGATTACTTTGGCACAGGTGAATGAATTTCTAGCGCCCCACAACCAGTTTTTAGCCTTCGATCCAGCCTACCCCAACCAAGCCACCATTGGCGGTATCATTGCGACAGCGGATACCGGAAGTTGGCGACATCGGTATGGTGGCGTGCGCGATCGCCTAATTGGACTTTCCTTTATCCGCAGTGATGGCGAGATTGCCAAAGCAGGGGGCAGAGTTGTCAAAAATGTTGCCGGTTATGACTTGATGAAACTGTTCATCGGCAGTTATGGCAGTTTGGGGATACTTTCTCAAGCCACGTTTCGCCTGTATCCTATTCCCGAAAGTTCAGCTACAGTAGTACTTTCAGGAAATCCAGAGGCGATTGCCCAAGCCACCCAAACCCTACTGAATTCCAGTTTAACCCCCACTGCCCTCGATTTAAGACCCCAAAATGACCAAATTCTGCTCATTGCTCGCTTCCAAAGTACACCCTTAAGTGTGCAAGAACAAGCCAAACGGGTATCAGATCTTAGCCAAGCATTAGGATTGAGCGCCCAAATATACGAGCAGCAGAACGAAAGCCAACTATGGGCAACCTGGCAACATCAACTTTGGGAAACCCACCCCCAAAAGGTTATCTGTAAACTCGGTATTCGTCCCACCGAAGTCGTTAACCTATTGCTAAAAATTGAACAACTTGCCCAAGTGCAAAGTCAATGTGTGCTTCACACTCGCACTGGCTTAGGTATACTACGATGCAATCAAATTCGATCGACACAACTGTTGGAGTTGCGATCCTATCTTACTTCCCATGGCGGTTTTCTCAGTATCTTAGAAGCACCTCCATCCCTGAAAAAATCCCTAGATGTATGGGGGTATACAGGAAATGCACTTAAAATCATGCAAAATATCAAGCATCAATTCGATCCAGATAACTTACTCAGTGGCGATCGCTTCATTCAATAAACTACATTTCTATAGTATCGATTAGCATAACTCATGTTTTTTACCTTGCACCAGGCTAACCCTTTTTTGCATAATTAAAACCAGATCCAGTCAATTCGTAGGGTAGGTAGTGCCCTATTCCCTATTCCCTATTCCCTATTCCCTCTTTTCATGACTCCCGCCAAAAATAGTAATTTCTTATCTCAAAACCCCCATTTGTCCTCTGGATTTGATCCTCAAAATCCACCCAATCCCGATCTAATTAATACCTGCGTTCATTGCGGATTTTGTCTCTCCACTTGCCCCAGTTATCGCGTTTTAGGACAAGAAATGGACTCTCCCAGAGGACGCATTTATTTGATGGATGCGATTAACCAAGGTGAAGCTCCCTTAGCCCCTGCTACCTCCCAACATTTTGACACCTGTTTAGGATGTTTAGCCTGTGTTAGCACTTGTCCTTCAGGAGTGCAATATGATAAACTCATTTCAGCTACCCGCCACCAAGTCGAACGCAATATCGATCGCAATATTCCCGATCGCATTATTCGCTCTTTAATCTTCAATCTTTTTCCCTATCCCAATCGCTTAGTTCCCTTTCTTTATCCCCTCTATCTCTACCAAAAATCTGGCTTACAATCCCTCATTCGACGCACCAATGTGCTCAAAAAAATATCGCCTAGATTGGCGGCAATGGAATCCATTTTACCCCAAATTTCTCTCTCTTCCCTACACCATTCCTTTACCGATGTCATTCCTGCCCAAGGGAAAAAACGCTATCGGGTGGGAGTCATTCTTGGCTGCGTGCAACGGCTGTTTTTTAATCCAGTAAATGCGGCAACGATTCGCGTTCTAACTGGGAATGGGTGTGAAGTTGTGATTCCCAAAACCCAAGGCTGTTGTGGGGCACTCCCGGAACATCAGGGACAAACCCAATCCGCCCAAGATTTAGCACGCCAAATGATTGATTCTTTTGCCAATTACGATCTGGATTATGTGATTATCAATGCCGCCGGATGCGGACATACCCTAAAAGAATATGGTCATATTTTAGCTGACGATCCCAATTATAGAGATAAGGCAAAGCATTTCGTCAGTAAAGTCAAAGATATTCAAGAATTTTTAGCCATGGTGGGCTTAACTGCACCCTTATCTCCCCTAGCTGAAGAAGAGTTGAAGATTGTTTATCAGGATGCTTGTCATCTATTACATGGACAAAAAATTAGTGTGCAACCGCGCCAATTACTCAAACAAATTCCTGGCATTCAATTAAAAGAACCTGTAGATGCTGCCTTATGTTGTGGAAGTGCAGGAGTTTATAATATGTTGCAGCCAGAGGTAGCAGAAAATTTAGGCGATCAAAAAGTAAATAATTTGCTCAATACGGGAGCTAATTTAATTGCTTCTGCGAATCCAGGCTGTAGTTTACAGATCAAAAAACATTTACAGCAACAGGGTAAGACGGTTTCGATTTTCCATCCCATTGAACTACTCGACTATTCCATGCGAGGCATTATCCTATCTTCCCTCGACAGGACTTAATCTGAGGAGGAGGAAAGGGAGACAGGTAACCAAATTTCAAAGGTTGTACCGCTTCCAATTTGCGATCGCAGTTTCAGATATCCTTGATGTTTTTCAGTTACAATCTGGTGGGAAATGGCTAATCCTAACCCCGTTCCTTTTCCTACGGGCTTGGTTGTAAAAAATGTTTCAAAAATGCGTTCTTGAATCTCTGGAGGTATACCCGTTCCATTATCTTCAACCTCAACTTTAACCCATTCTGACTCATCGGATTCTATTAACCATTGGGTGGTAATCGCAATTTCTGGTTTCCATTGCTCAGATTTTTCCCGTTCATTTAAAGCATCAATCGCATTGGTGAGCAAGTTCATAAAGACTTGGCTCAATTGCCCGGAATAACACTCAACTAAGGGCAACTCTCCATAGCTTTTCACCAAGTGAATTCCATATTTGAGTTTATTCCGTAAAATCAATAAGGTACTATCTAAACATTCATGAAGATTTGCCAGTTGGGGATGGTTTTCACCCATATGGGAAAAATTCCGCATTCCACCGACTAAAGCATTTAAGCGCTCTGCACTCTCCTGCATACTATCAATTAGTTCGGGTAAATCGTTCTGTAAATACTCAAAATCAATATCTTCTTTTATCTCTTCAATGGGTTCTGGATCTTCTCCAGATTCTTCCTCATAAGCTTCTACTAAATCTAGTAAATCCTGACTATAAGTTTTTAAGAACTTCACATTTCCCCATAGAGTATTAACTGGATTTCTGATTTCATGGGCTAATCCAGCTACCATTTGCCCTAAACTGGCTAATTTTTCCGTTTGAATCAGATGAGCTTGGGTGTTTTCGCGTAATAGTTGCGTAGTTAGTTCATGAATTCTAGATTGAGCTAGGAGTAATTGATGAACATCGAGCAAACAATAGCAGTGGCTAGAACACTTGATAACTAAGGGTTCATAGAGTTTTTCTGGAGGACGTTCTAAAGAGCGAACTGCGGCTTCCACAATCGGTTCTGTACCGGGTAAAACTAGGTGATCGGGCAAAAGATGTTGACCGACTTTTTGATTGGCTAATCGATTTAAAACTCTAATTTCTCGCCGAATAAAAACTTCTAAACCATAGGGACGACTCAGTTGTTCTAGAAATCTTCTTCGGGAAATCATCCCAGCAAATTCCCCTTTATCTGTTAAAATCACTCCAGGTAAAAGGGAATATGCTTTGAAGATTTGTGCGACTACACGCCCCGGTTGACTAACGTCCACAGAACATTCCCATAACGAGAGGTCTTTTAAGGTTGAATCAAGGTTTACTTCAGTGGCTCTCAGACCGGATCGAGCCACTACTTCTGTTGGTATCTCTGACACTTTTACCACCATATTTTTTATTATTCAAAAATTCTTTCCCTATTATAGGAATAAAAACTATAATAGACTATAATGATGGTTTAGGTAAGTCAATTTTTACGATCGCCTTAAACTTTATTTAACCTATTTTAAATTTATTTAACCTACTGATTTATAGGGGCCTATTCCCAGAAAGATAGAGGCGCGATCGCACCCGTTCTAAGCAAAACTCATGAACTAATATCCAGCCCCATTTCGGGGCAATTTCCGGGCGTTTATGGGGGGTGATAACCATCAGGCGATCGCCAATCCAGCTTAACTGATACACTAAGGCTGGTAAGCGCGATCGCTCCACCAAATGCAGCGCAAAACTACACACAATCAACCCATATTCACGCCCCCACAACACTCCCTGCTCAATGTCTTCAAATCGATAACCCTCAGCCATCTGTCCCGTGCGCCCTAGATAAGCCTCCTGAGTATACGGATCGATGCCGTGTATATCCTGCCATCCCAACTGACGCAAGGCCAACGTCACCTCGCCACTCCCACAAGCCAAATCCAAAACGGGTAAACTCCCTCTCGGTACATCGACTAGCCCCTGAGCCAAAACTTGCCCAATCCTCTCCTCATGGGGATTACGATAGGTTGCTCCCTGCTGTTGGTAAAAGTCTTCTACTCCCCAGGTTTCATAAGCCTGACGAATTGATAAATCCATGCAATGAACAATTAACAATTAACAACTACAGTTCTACCCCATCTCCCCGTGTCCCTCCATCCCCCATCCTCACCCTTGCCCCCACTCCCCAGAGAGAGTAAAATTAGAGTATGGGCTGTTCTTAGTTCAGATCTAATCCAGGCTGACGGAAATCCGACCGGTAAGGAAGATGTCAGCTCAATTACAATAAAGAATAAATATTTCGCCAGAGAAGAGGACTCGTCCCCTAATAATGATATCGGAAAAAATCAGCCAACGCTCTGACTTTCTTGGAACCCAAGTCATCACCCGGAATAATGGCAAACGCTTGGGAGTCGTCAGCCAACTGTGGGTCGATATAGACCGGCGGGAAGTGGTTGCCTTAAGTTTGCGAGATAATCTGCTCTCAGGTGTTCTCGCTGGAATTCCCCGCTATATGTACTTGAGCAATATTCGCCAAGTCGGTGATGTGATTCTTGTTGATGATGACGACGTAATTGAAGATGTCAACGTAGAAGTTTACAGCAGCCTCATTGGTAGTGAGGTGATTACCGAAGCTGGGGAAATGCTCGGCAAAGTCAGAGGGTATCGCTTTGATACAGAAGATTATCGAGTCACTTCCTTAATTATTGCCTCGATTGGCTTACCCCTGATTCCTGAACAGGTGGTTAGTACCTATGAACTCACTATCGATCAAATTGTGAGCAGCGGACCAAACCGCCTGATTGTGTTTGAAGGTGCAGAAGAGCAGATGGTGCAGTTAAGTGTGGGGGTACTAGAGAAACTGGGGATTTCCCAAGCACCTTGGGAAAGAGAAGGAGCTGAACCCTATGCTATGCCAATCATTGACAGCGAAAAGCGGTTAGGTACAGGTACTCCCATACGCACAGAAGAACCCATCCGAGAGATGGAGCCAGTCATGGAAGAAACCTGGAATGCGGATGAATGGCAAAAACCGCAACCGGCTCCCATGCGGCAGTTCCAGCAACCCGAACCTCGGTATGAGCAAAGCTATGAGGAAGATAACTGGGGAGGTGATGGGGACGAAGATCGTAGCTATCGAGAACCAAGCTATCGAGTCGATCCTCCGGAAGTAGAGAACGAAGAGATTCCAGAGACTCCTTATGAACCCTCCTATCGGGAGATAGAAGAGGATGCTTGGGCTGATAAAGACCAGGATGAACCCTTAGATTTGCCAAAAGTTAATATTCCAGAAACTCGGAAAAAACCAGAGTATGAAGGATAACGGTTTGTGTGAGTTGTGAACGAAAGAATCCTCTAGCCTTAAATCCCTTTTTGAAGGCTCTCAAGGCAAGGGGCTTTGGCCTCTTGTTAGACCCTCCTTTTTCTGATGAGTATCCAAAAAATTCCCCTGGCATCTATCCAAAAAATCCGTACCTATCTCACGAGTCTGCTGGTGCTTCCAGAGTCTGAAAACTGCGGGCGATCGCTATCTTTTAATGAATCTGACGATCTCCCAGAACCGGAATCTCTCGATGAGCTAGGGGGATTATTTGATTTGGGGCCAGCAGAAGAGGATGAGGAGGCGATCGCCACATCACCTTCTGGGCCTTGGTTAATTAGTGCCGTTAATCCTGCCACTGCTTTACGCAAATTACCTGGGCTACGCTTAAAACTGGGTCTACGCTGGGTTAGCTATATTTATCGTGACCCCAATGAACCCAACAGTGGCACGGGAATAACTTGGGCTGTACCAGAAGACTATTGTGCGACGGCTACCCTCGAAGAAGCCCTAGCCGATGGCTGCGATCCAGAGCATCCCCCCCGGCCCCAAGGGGCATTAGATAATTTTATGGCTGCCATTGAAGGCGATCGCAGCGCTCCTTCTTTTATGGTTGCTGCCCTCCTGCGCCGAGAAATTCAAGAATTTGTCTGTGCAGAAGCGAACCGAGATTGGAGCCACCACCGCTTGATTGACTCCCCTCCCAAGCAAGTCAAATGGCAATGGAAAGGCCAAATCAAAGACTTATCCCCCAAAATCCGTAAGCTGGATGATGGCAAAATTGCCGTAGAATTTTTCACTTGTCGCACCAGTGCCCCGATCGCCATTTTTCGCCACGTTGAACAATATCCCTCATCCAGTTATCAGAGCAAGGCGATCGACCAACCCGTAGCGATTCCCATCCGTACAAAATCAATTAAAAATTAAAAATTAAAAATTAAAAATCAACAATCAGGATCTGGTAGCCTGGTACGTGCTTAACTGAACATCGGTAAGCATAAACCCTTAATTTCAGCAAGGATTACCCTATGTACGAAAAAATCAGCCCTCCTGAAACCGGCGAAAAAATTACCTTTGCTGAAGGTAAACCCATTGTTCCCGACCATCCTATCATTCCCTTCATTCGTGGAGACGGTACGGGGGTAGACCTTTGGCCCGCCTCTCAGAAGGTCTTTGATGCTGCCGTTCAAGCAGCCTATGGTGGAAAACGGAAAATTTCCTGGTTCAAGGTGTACGCTGGTGATGAAGCTTGCGAACAATATGGAACGTACCAGTATTTACCTGAAGATACCCTAAAGGCGATCGAGGAATATGGAGTCGCCATCAAAGGCCCCTTAACCACCCCCATTGGTGGCGGTATTCGCTCCCTCAATGTTGCTCTGCGGCAAATTTTTGATCTCTATGCTTGCGTGCGTCCCTGTCGTTACTATGCTGGAACCCCCTCCCCCCACAAAACGCCAGAGAAAATGGACGTAATTATCTATCGGGAAAATACCGAAGATATTTACCTCGGTATTGAATGGCGCGAAGGCACAGAAATCGTCAAGAAACTGATTGAATACCTCAATACCGACCTCATTCCTTCTACTCCTGAGCATGGGAAAAAACAAATCCGTCTCGACTCTGGTATTGGCATTAAACCCATCAGTAAAACCGGAACTCAACGACTGGTGAAGCGGGCTATTCAAAACGCCCTTCGCTTACCCAAAGAGAAACAAACGGTCACCTTGGTTCATAAAGGCAATATTATGAAATATACCGAGGGAGCCTTCCGCGACTGGGGTTATGAATTAGCCACCACTGAGTTTCGCCAGGAGTGTGTAACTGAGCGCGAATCCTGGATTTTGAGCAATAAAGAAGAAAATCCAGACATTAGTTTAGAAGACAATGCTCACAAACTCGAACCCGGTTATGATGCCTTAACTGCCGAGAAAAAAGAAGAAGCTTGCGCTGAAGTAAAAGCCGTTCTGGATGCGATTTGGGAAAGTCACGGCAATGGCAAATGGAAAGAGAAAATCATGGTCAATGACCGGATTGCCGATAGTATTTTCCAACAACTACAAACCCGTCCTGGAGAATATTCGATCCTCGCCACCATGAATTTAAATGGGGATTATCTCTCGGATGCTGCTGCCGCCATTGTCGGAGGTTTAGGTATGGGGCCAGGAGCAAACATTGGCGATACTTGTGCTGTTTTTGAAGCCACCCATGGCACTGCCCCCAAACACGCCGGTTTGGATCGGGTCAATCCTGGATCGTTGATTCTTTCTGGAGTCATGATGTTAGAATACATGGGCTGGCAAGAAGCCGCAGACTTAATTAAAATGGGCATAGAAAAATCAATTTCTAATCGGGAAGTGACCTATGATTTAGCTCGTTTAATGGAGCCTCGTGTTGACCCACCCCTGAAATGTTCGGAGTTTGCTAACGCGATTATTCAATACTTTGGCTAAGGTCTTGCTTTGGTAATACAGCCCACTTTTCTTTTCTGTGGATGCGTTAGTATAGCGCTGCGCGCTAGGGAATAGGTTATGGTAACTAGGTTTCAGTATTGAATCGGAGTCCTAACCGACTCTTTCTCTGCTACAACAGCGCAGGGCAACCTACTGGACTTTCTCCGCTAATTTGATGCATTAGAAAAAGAGGGGGGAGAGGGACAGGACTTACTCATACCCTTTCCACACCTCATGCCCTATTTTAGCTGAGACAGTCCACTATTGCTGAGTTTCACGATCGGACACCCTTTCAAGCCTTAGCAATGCAGGGTGATGTAGCGGGGGGTTTAGAAATTCAGGTAACAAGCGATGGTACAAGGAACATACCCCTCTTCTGTCACTTTCCCAAAAAGAGGCCTCAAACCCTCATTCTTTCGTTGGCGATCGCAGGCTGTAATGACGGAAATTCGTTAGAATTTCCAAGAGTGACAGAAGAGGGATACAGCGCTTCGCGCTGCTATGAGGTACATTGTTGATCGTAGATGTGAGTTGTC
>NZ_CEZBFX010000104.1:0-18205 GCF_982964205.1 Roseofilum sp.
TCCCTTATCTTAATTCCTATCTTGATTCGGCAGAGTGACAAAAGAGGGATACAGCACTTTGCGCTGTAACGGAGTACAGTATCATTAGAGATCAGTCATTGCGAATGGAACGAAGTGGAATGAAGCAATCGCAAAATCACCCAATCTTGGCGATTGCTTCCCTCCGGTCGCAATGACAATTCTAACCCATAGATTAAATACTGTACCTCAATACAGCGCAAAGCGCTGTAAACTTCCGATCTTTTTGAAATGTAAAGAGGGATACTTCGGATCGTTCTTAAGCAACTCATAATTCTTGTCTGCCAGGGATTGAACTTCCTGTGGCAACTGACGATAGTATTCCCAAAACTGGGGAGTAGTGAAATGTTTTAAATTTCCTGGTACTTTCCATCTCTGAATTCTTTCCTTGCTTGTTGAATAAGACCATCTAGCTTGCCTGCTTCAAGGTCTTCCTCAATTTGCCGATCCCAGAGAGATTCAGAAAATTCATCCAGCCACTGAAGCAGTTCTTTAAACTCTCCTGTAGAAAGTTTCATTACTGCTTCTTGGATTTCGGTAACTGTCATAACACCTCTTTCAGAAATGTATTGCATCTATAATTTTGAGTAGTAAATGTTTGTTATTGTTGTTGCTGCAATGAACCCTTCAATTTCTCCAGCATCAATGCGCTCAAATAATCTTGCTGCACTGTCCACAAAGGGTTCTCGTTCTTGAAAGAAATCAAGCACAACGTTAGTATCAATAAGAATTCGCATTACTTGTATTTTTCAGTCAAATAAGTGATGTAATCCTCTTTAGCATTCCTTTCTTCTGTAGGTGCTGAAGTTTTTGCAATCCCTCGTAACCGAGATAGGTTACCCTTTTTTCGCTGGGGATACGCTTCTCGTTTGAGAGATTCTAAAAGAGTTTGGACTAACTGCCAGCGATCGCCAGTTGAGAGTTGTAGTGCTTGCGTTTGTATGTCTTGTAATGTCATTATCAATCAACGATAGAAATTTAGGGTTATTGTAGCTCAAACGGCGACTGCCTCCCCTAACGGCAAGTCAGCACGATAGACTATTAAGCCAATTCCAAACCCAAGAACTATAGCAGTGAATGAGTTGGTTCGGACAGTAGGTTATGGTTTTAGGCAATAGACAATAGGCAATAGGCAATAGAAAATGTCCTAACTATCCTTTGCCCTGCTATAAATAGATCTCATTTGTTCTAGGACAGTCGATTTAAGGCCAATCGAGAGCCTCCATATCTACCTCATCTGGTGGAGGAGTGTTGTAATTACGTTCTCTAATACGGTGTACAAATCGATCGGGGAGCCTAAAACAATGTTTCTCTACATAATGAGAGAGGCAATCTGGCCAAAATAAAACACCATCACTCCGATATACAAGTGTGTTTATTTTCTCCTCACAATCGTGACATTTTTTAAGCTTATTTGAAGCGACCACCATATTAGGAGCCTTTTTCAAATATTCAATGATTTTATCTTTATCAGGAGGAAGCCAATTTTCATCAATATGCGCGCTCAGATCGAAAGGTTGATCGGTGTGTCTTTCCTCTGCATACCAGAAACCATACCAGTTATATTTCCAGTCATGGGCGAATTTTTCTGCTTTTATATTCATACATAGGTCAGGGGATATTTAAGAAAAAACGGTTGAAATGAAGGGGGTTTGAGGGAAGAATTGCTCTTAGCAGCTCTAAATTTAGCATAATAAAGATCTATGAGCAAAGTGGATAAGTTATGCATATTCCTGAAATCCTTGGTTGGCCGACTTCGGTAGGGGAGGCAAAATTAATCCAAGAAGAATGGCGCGATCGCACTGTCACCTCCGATGAATTCCCAGAAGTCCATTGGGTTGCTGGAGTCGATCTGGGATTTGAAGATGACGGGAAAACCACGAGAGCCGCAGTTGCGGTGCTGAGTTTTCCCGACTTAAAGCTGATCGAAACGGCGATCGCTCTTTGTCCGACGATCTTTCCCTATGTTCCGGGTTTTCTCTCCTTTCGGGAAGTCCCTCCCATCCTGCAAGCGCTCCGTCAACTGACTACAACTCCCGATCTCATCCTCTGCGACGGTCAAGGATTAGCCCATCCGCGCAGATTTGGATTAGCCTGTCATCTGGGGACACTGCTCGATTGTCCCACCATTGGTGTAGCGAAATCCAGGTTTATCGGTACTCATGATGAACCTGCACCCCAACGAGGCAGTTGGACACCTCTCAAAGATCGGGATGAAATCATTGGTGCAGTGCTGAGAACCCGCACCAAAGTTAAACCCCTGTATGTGTCCATTGGTCATAAGATCGGCTTAGAGACGGCGATCGCCTATGTCCTTGATTGTAGTCCCCATTACCGTCTCCCCGAAACCACTCGCATCGCCGATCGCTTGGCCTCCAATCGAATTTAGCGCTCAGGTGAAGTACAATAGACCCAGATTCAGAACTTGTCTTCTGAAGCGTTGGGTTAGCGCAACTTATAGAACCTTATGGAAGAAAATAACCAGTCTTTAAACTTACAATTTAATCCGAATCGCTCCTATATCCCCATCTCCTATGAAGATGCGGATGTCGGCTTATGTACTCCAGAATTTGCCGCTAGTATTGTTGACACCATCAACAAATCCGAAAAACTCCAACAGGAAAACGAAAAGCTCACTCAACATAATAAAACCCTAACTAAAGCCCTGAAAATGGCCTGTACCGACTTAGTGAAACAGTTGGGGGGAACGCCCCAACAAATCAATGAGTTATTCAAGCAATATGTCGATCGCTTTAAGCGTCCCGATCATGGTTCGCGGGCGATCATGTTCCTATTGCGCGATCGCCAAGAACAACTCGATATTAGCGATAAAGAGTTTGTGCGCTTTTGTGACTCCTATAAACTCTCCCCCCAAGATCTGCGGGATGTGTATGGAGGAAAAGAAATTAGCGACGAACAAATTCTGGCGATCGCCCGCATCGTCGGGCGTGCCCCCAAAGAACTGATCCAAATTCGGGATGGATTCACCGATAATGAAATCTCCAAACTTGCCCGTATTTTAGGAACCAGTACTGAAGAACTCTCCGAACTCTTTGAAAGTCAATAGACTTCTTGCAGAAGTCAGGCAAAAGGCAATAGACATGAATAGCAATAGTCATCAGAATATGTGATTACTGCATTGCTCTTCATTTTCCCCTTTCCTGTTCCCTATTCTCTAGCGCGAAGCGCTGTATATTTTTGTATGAGTGATATGAATGATCCCCCCCCCAAGCAAGGGTTTGGACAATGGATTAGTTTTGCCGCCGATCGCTTTGGATTTGCTGGTTTAGGTTATATTCTCGGCGCAATCCTGGTTCTGGTCATCGGTTGGTTGATTCACGCTTCCCAAAAATCCCCTCCTTCCAACCCTAAAACCCCTACTGAACAACAGCCATAACGAGGATAGGGGGACACGGAGAAACGGCGGAGGCACAGACGTGGGGACACGGAGATGCGGAGATTACCCATTACCCATTACCTATTACCTATTACCCAATTACCGAATTTATGACCATTCAACCTTTTCAGATCGGCGAGCAGGATTTGAGCGACGAGCAACTCGCCCATTATATGCAAGTAGACGAAATTGCGGTAGATACCGAAACCATGGGCCTATTGCCCCTGCGCGATCGCCTCTGTTTAGTACAAATTTCTGACCCCCAAGGTCATGTAATTGCCATCCGGATCGCCAAAGGACAAACCACAGCCCCCAACCTCAAACAACTGCTAGAGTCTCCAAAGATCACTAAAGTCTTTCACTTTGCCCGATTTGATGTTGCCCAATTTCAGCATCATTTCAATATCATCGTTAACCCGATCTTCTGTACCAAAATCGCCAGCAAACTCGCCCGTACCTACACCAACCGTCACGGACTCAAAGAATTAGTCCAAGAACTGGAAAAAGTTGAACTCGATAAAAGTGCCCAAAGCTCAGATTGGGGAAATGTAGGTAACCTCTCCGAGGAACAACTTAGTTACGCGGCTAATGACGTGCGCTATCTTCTCAGTGTTAAAGAAAAGCTCATCCACATGCTACACCGAGAAGAGCGTTGGGAACTTGCTCAACAGTGTTTTGGCTGTATCCCTGTTTTAGTCGCCTTAGACCTGTTGCAGTACAAAGATGTATTAGAGCATTAATTGAGTCATAAATGATATCAAGTCTGCCTCAATTCGGGATACTTTCTTACCTGTAGTAACAGAAAAAAGGTTCTCAAAGATAACAGGAAAAGTAGTGATTCAAGAACTGGCTCTAGCGATCGCCACCCCCGACTCCAACCCCATCCTACTCCCCCCCCACATTCCTCAGAAGTTGGTGTATTTAGCTGGCCAGAGATGGGAGAATTTGAACTAGATACTCCGGAAGTTATCTCTGAAGCAGCAAAGCGGGTATTATCCGACTCAGACTGGGGAACAATAGCCATTAGAGATCGCACAGAAGCAGCCAAGTTGGGCGATCGGGTAGAATCAAACAACTGGAACACTGGAGAATACTTAGGAGAGAAAACCTTTTCCTTTCAACCCGGCGATCGCCTGGGAATCAGGTTAGCGCCAAACGCGAGCATTCAGGAAGTATTAGATAACCCAGAAGCCACGGGATATAGAGCGCCCCTATATTTTGTGGCGATCTACAGCAGTTAGATCGAATTATTCCCAGTCATTAAACCCTAGGGGAGTTAGTACCTCTTCAGATGTCACATCCTTTCATAAAACACGCTTAGGGTAAGTTGTTAATTATTAAGGGTTAATTCTTCTTCGGTTTCATTTAATGGGGTTTGCTTGGCTTCTATTTCTAACAGTTCAGGAATGGTGACAAAGCGATAACCTTGTTGTTTGAGGGTGGTGATAATTTGGGGTAGGGCTTCGACGGTATTGCGGCGATCGCCTCCGCCATCATGAAAGAGTACAATCCCACCAGGGGTGACGCTCTTTAAGACGTTATCGATTAACACCGGGGTAGACACATAATAATCCTCTGAGTCGGAAGACCACATCATAATCCCATAGCCTTTAGACTCGGCATAATCGGCTAAACCGCTCTCTAGATTCCCTCCTGGAGGTCGAAACAGCTTGGTTTTAATTCCCGTGGTCTCAAAAATTAATTTACTGGTGGACTCGATTTCCTGGGCAGCCGTTTGCGGATCGAGAGTATGGGTATAATGATGTTCGGTATGATTTCCCAGAATATGCCCAGCATCAGCGACTTTTTTGGCAATTTTGGGATGGTTTTTCATATGCTGTCCCACCAAGAAAAAGGTCGCTTTAATCTCATGTTCCTTGAGAATATCTAAGATTTGTTCAGTTGTCTTCGGCCAAGGGCCATCATCAAAGGTTAAAGCCACAACTTTTGGCATGGCTAAAGCGTTAGCCTGACTGATCACTTTGCCCCGAAATTGTTCTGGAACATCCACAACTGTGAAAGAGGGTTCGAGTTTTGGGGGGAAGACAGCAACTGGACTGGGTGAGACTTCTGGAGTGGGAGCAATGCTAGGAGGGGGATCGAGGGGAAGTGGTGTAGAGATGGCAAATTGATTTTGATGAATCCAATGGGCATTGATCAGTTGTGCATAAAACCACCAGCAGGAAAGAATAAAACTTACAGCAGTTAAACGACTGATAAGTAAAGTCCGCATCAGCCGGAATTGGAAAGATTTTGGAATAGATGCAGTGGGAGCTGGAGCGAGGGCACTGCTTTGTTCGCTGGCAGGGGTGGCAATTCGTACGGCTTGTTTCCAGAGGATGCGGCGATCTCCAGCTTGTCTAGCGATAATTCTCACCTGGTGAATAGCTGCTGAGTTTAGCGTCCACAGACGATAGCAGACAAATCGCACTAAACGCTGCTGGAGGCTTAAACATTGATCTTTGCGTCTCGGATGGTGAAAATCAACCTGAACATTCAGCCAGCGATCCGGAGACTGGTTCACTTGCACGGAAACCCCTTGCGGTGCAAGTAAGCTATTCATCCAATAACTAATTGCCTGGGGATTCCCTTCCTTAGCGAGGTCGAGCAGAGAAGGTTGAGCAAAGATCTCAGAATAGGTCATGGGGAATGGGGAATAGGGAATGGGGGATAGGGAATAGGTTTCTAAGGATTGAAGTTCTCCTACTCTGCTATACCCGTTAGCCGTTACTAGGGGTCAAGTTTCAATTTTTTCGGGTGGATTGGCATTTGTCAATCTTTGGAGTCTAAATCTGGCTTTGCCGAAACACCCATCTTGTTCTGTAGAGCGTTGACTCAGTTTTTCCTTCGCATCCTTTGCTAGATCTTCTTTGGTTTTGCGCCAATACTCTAAGGCTTGTTCTGGGTTACCCTCCTGTTCCCAGACTTGAGCGAGTAAACAAGCGGCATGGGGAGCAGTAAGATTTTTAGAGATCGATAGAGAAACTGCCTTTTCTAAATCCTCTTTCGCTTCTATCCACCGTCCTTGCTTCATTCTCGCCCATCCGCGATTTTTCCAACAGGCAATTTCTATACCGGGGTAGACTGGACGCTCGATACACTGATTGCTCCGGTAGATAGCTCGATCCGGATTTCCCAGGCGAATGTTGAGATAGGCGGCTTCTGCCTGAGCATCTGGATGTCCTTTATTGGCAGCTCTTTCGTACCAAAAAAGACAGATGCTATTTAATTCTTGCTTCTGTTTACAGACCCAGCCGCGATTATAGTAAGCTTGGGGTTCCCAGGGAGCGATCGCGATCGCCAAACCATTCAAGAACAGAGGTTAGGGATGATGAAGCTAGGTTTATTAAATCACAAAAGATTCAATCATGCACATCTGGCCTAACGAAATTTGGACACTAAAGGGTTCTCCGGTTTCTCCCTTAAACTCCATTTGAATATTCTTAGTTTGGGTGGCGATCGCTTCCATAATAGAACGACCCGTTTCATTCAAGATATTCACTTTCAGATTGTGGGGGAGATAGATCTGTTCTGCTGTGGGATAAAGCTCAACGGAAATCTGCATTTCTCGATTGATCGGTTGAACCCCAATCAGCCGTGTAAAATGGTTGTTCTGGTGTTGAAACAATTTGCCTCGCTTAACACCCTGACGTTTATCTCTGGAGCGAAAATTAAGTGCCAATTGTGGCTCCTGAACAGGGAAGATTTCCTCAAAGGTTTTCCAACCTTGGGCGATCGAGTTTTGTAGCCAATCACTGAGGTTAATCCGGGGAAACGGTATGGGCTGCAAAAAGTCAAACAGTTCTTCTGGCGATCGCAATTGACTTAAAGGAATCATTTCTGCGTCTACTTGCTCCACAAATCCTAGAATTTCCGCGTCCGTTAATTCCCGATTTAATCTTACCGCAATATAGGCGAGACGATCCTCAAAGACTTCTGGAGGAACCCTCATATAATCCTGACCTAGTAAAACCGGACGGCATTCAATTTTACTTGATGAGGCAACTCTAAGTCCGCCACATCGAAGCAAGCCTGAAGCACGCTATCAAAGCTCTCGCAAACTTCTGTATGGGGATCAAAGCCCAAGTATTGAAGATGAAACTTAATCGCTAAAACTGATAGGGTATTCAAATAGACTGGCTTGCGCTTTCGAGGATTCTTTTGTGAGTGCAAAAACACTTCAGCTTGTTGATGGTCGCTAAATCCAAGGGGAATTTTAGGACTGATGGAATTGAAGAATGGGGAAGAATGAATAACCATGACAATAAACTCCAAGAACAAAATTAAAATCAGGTTGTTAAATCCTGTAACTGTTTTCTGAATTGAATCATTTTGCGCCGATAAAAGCTCGACAAGGTCGGAACGCTAACCCTCAGAGATGCAGAAATCTCTTGCCAAGACTGACCATAGAGCCGCCTTAAAATCAAAATCCTCAGATTCGCCTTCGGATGACCTTTAACATGAATTTTACTCAATTCATGTTCTGGATTATCCTCTAATTGTTTAATGACTTTTTCTGTAATAGAGAGATTTTGCTCATCGTCATGACTGTCGGGTTCGTATTCCTCGAAATCATCTAACGTCCGTTGATAAAATTGCAATCCATGGAGATGAGAGCGGCGAAACTCTTGAATAGCGCCCAACCAAAAACGCTGTTTGAGTAAGAAGTTAACCCAAGCTAATACCATTTCTCTTTAATTTTGCCACTCATGATTTCTATTGAGGTAATTGTCTGAGAGTATTTATTAAGCGCAATATCATGGAGAAATAGTATAACCCTCTTCTGTCACTCTCCGAGTTCAATGAATAGGAAATCTGCCAATTAGACGGAAGGATAAAAGGATTGAAATTGATTAACACCGTTAATCAATTTATTAAATCCCCTCCATAAATAAGAACTCGGAACAACATCTAACCACGGAACAATTGACCAGAACAGAAGGGTCGGCTGAATCAGTAAACGAAAATTCTTCAAGATACTTTTCCAACTGCCAGAGCGATCCCACTGTGAGGGAACCGAACAATCTCCTTGAACTTTAGCACTTTTTATCTTCTGGGATTCTGAATTATTTAATCACCAAAATGGTTGACTATTCAAACTAATCATTAGATCTGTAACTCTACATCCATTGATCTATCTCGCTTTTAGCTATTGATACTCTATTTTATTCTATCTTCATTCTTGGAGAGTGACAGAAGAGGGATAAGACATTTTCTGTTCCTCATTCCCTGTTTCTTAAACCCATAATTTAGCTGTCCTAACTTAACAAGTTCCTTGCTAAACTTAAAAGCGATCGCTTGCTAAACTTAGAAGCGATCGCTTTTAAGGAAAATACTCCAGTAGAGTTCGTTCATCATTCCCCTTACTGGCTAAGGTTTTGAGTGAAGTTAACCGGCTGTCGTGGCTGCACTTACAGCTTTCTTAAGTAATTCCACTTTATCGGTTTTTTCCCAGGGCAGATCTAAGTCATTGCGGCCGAAATGACCATAGGCGGCTACATCTTGATAGAAACGTCCTCCCCGTTCCTGGGGTAGGGTACGCAAACCAAAGGTTTCAATAATTCCCGCTGGACGGAATTCAAAGACCTTTTGGGCTGCTTCTAGCAATTGGTCATCATCGACCTTACCCGTCCCAAAGGTTTCAATCATAATGCTCACGGGACGAGCGACCCCAATGGCATAACCCAATTGCACTTCACATTTTTCTGCGAGTCCTGCTGCAACGATATTTTTAGCTGCATATCGGCAAGCATAGGCAGCAGAACGGTCTACCTTAGTGGGGTCTTTACCGGAAAATGCGCCGCCACCATGACGAGAATAGCCACCATAGGTATCAACAATAATTTTACGTCCAGTTAGACCCGCATCCCCTTGGGGGCCACCAACTACAAATTTACCAGTAGGATTAACAAAATATTTGGTTGCACTGTCGGGTTTGATCTCTAAATCAGAAAATGAGGGAAGCACCACGGCATCCCAGAGATCTGCTTTAATTTTTTTCTGAATTTCCGTGTTGTCAGTCACTTCACCGATGGTGGCTGCATGTTGGGTGGAAATCAACACGGTATCAATAGCAACAGGCTTACCGTCTTCATAGGCAACGGTCACCTGGGTTTTACCATCAGGACGCAGATAGGAGAGTTGCCCTGTTTTGCGGACTGCGGCTAACCGACGAGAAATGCGGTGAGCCAAACTAATAGGCAGAGGCATTAATTCGGGGGTTTCGTTGCAGGCAAAGCCAAACATCAACCCTTGGTCTCCTGCACCCGTGGAGTCAAAGCGCTCTTCACTCGACATTTCCCGCTGTTCGGCGGCAGCATCAACCCCTTGAGCGATGTCAGGAGATTGGGCATCAAGGGCAACCAGGACGGAGCAACTGTTGCTGGTGAAGCCGCCTTCACTATGCACATAGCCAATTTCAGCAATTTTTTTCCGCGCCAGATCAATGTAGTTGACTTGGGCTTGGGAGGTGATTTCACCAGTGATTAAGACTAATCCAGTATTGACAGCCACTTCGGCGGCTACGCGGCTGGCAGGGTCTTCGGCCAGCAGAGCGTCAATGATGGTATCTGAGATTTGATCGCAGATTTTATCAGGATGGCCTTCAGTTACAGATTCTGAGGTAAATAAATAGCGACGAACCAAGGAAAAATCTCCTTTTGTTTAATGAGGTTGAACTCGAATCAAGTGATTTTATCTCTTGTCTAAGAGAGCCTACAGAAACTAGGAACTGGTTTCCATAAAGTTGATTCAATTGTGTAGAGTCAGAAAATCCTTAACTCCAGCTAACATCCCAATTTAACCGATCGCTTGTATTTCGTCTAATTTGGCGATCGCCACATCCGCTTTGTCTAGATTCGGTCGTCGGCTCCATCCCCAAGCTACACCAATGCTTCCGGCGGCTTGGGCATTGCGCGCCATGGTAAAATCTCCCGGAGCATCACCCACCATCAGCACCTCTTGGGGAGAGACTCCTAACTGTTCGCAGGCAGACCAAAATACTTGGGGATTGGGTTTGGTTAGGTGGGGTTCTGCTCCTTGAATAATTTGAATATAGTCGCTGAGTTGATAAAAATCGAGAAATTTTTCTATGTTTTCACGGATATCGGAGGAGACTACGCCTAATTTTAGATGCGATCGCCGCAAACGGTCGAACACTTCGGCCACTCCAGGCAGTACTACTGTTTCTTTGGCTTTATTCTGCATGACCCGATCTGCTTCCTGGAACGCTTGGTTAATGATTTCCAACGATTCCAGCCAACACCGTCCCGTTTCAGCCACATAAGCCGCTGCTGCAATTTTATTTTCTTGGCGACTCCCTACAGCCGTTAATCCGGCTGGATTAAACCCCTGTTCGTCCACCCCAAAGGCCATCAGTAACGGTTCTC
Source organism: Roseofilum sp. (assembly GCF_982964205.1). Taxonomy (NCBI): domain Bacteria; kingdom Bacillati; phylum Cyanobacteriota; class Cyanophyceae; order Desertifilales; family Desertifilaceae; genus Roseofilum; species Roseofilum sp. Next base: position 10,804 of record NZ_CEZBFX010000104.1, read on the forward strand.
CGACTCCAGGGATTTGGGCATCAATAAGGCGCGCTCTTCGCTGGGCCAGATGGCGTAGATAAGGTTCTGAATGGGCCAGGGTTCCATCCTTATCAAATAGGATAGCGCTGATGTTTTCAAACTGGCGATCGTGACATACAACCGTTACCATACTTCGACTCCGTATTCCCTAGCGCGAAGCGCCATAGCCAAAAGTTGGGTGGGACTCGCCCACCCACACCAGGGTCTCATAGCTCCTTCCTTGGTTTCTATTCAGCAGCCGCTAACTGTTCTTCTGGGATTTCTGAAACCGTTTCTTCCGGCTCCGATGCCTCAGCCTCATTTTCTACCTGGGGTTCTGCTGGGCCTTCTTCTACAGCCTCAACCGACTCTTGTGTCTCTTCTGCTGTCCCTTCCTCTACAGGAGTTTCAGCCGTTGGAGTCGAGTCTTCTTGAGGAAGTTCAATCCCTTCCGCTTGGGCGCGGAGTTTTTGACGATAGCGCTCGGCCATTTCTTCGGCTTTATCGTAAACCAAATCGGGATTCTTAACCATATCGCCCGGTTCAGGTTCGAGTTGCTTAGTAGACAGAGAAATCCGGCCTCGCTCGGCATCCAAGTCAATAATCATCACTTTGATCTCATCATTGACATTGAATACACTGTGGGGCGTATCGATATGGTCGTGGGAAATCTCTGAAATGTGCAGCAAACCGCTGACTCCACCGATATCGATGAATGCTCCATAAGGTTTGAGACCGCGTACCATTCCTAAGACGACTTCGCCCACTTCCAAGCGGTTCATCTTGCGTTCTACAAGCGCTCTTCTGTGGCTGAGAACCAAACGATTGCGGTCTTCATCCACTTCCAAGAATTTTAAGGGTAATTCTTCACCCATTAAATCTTCTTTCGGTTTGCGGGTGCTAATATGGGAGCCAGGAATAAATCCCCGAAGTCCTTCAATTCTCACTAAGGCTCCACCTCGGTTTGTGGCGAATACCTGGGCCCTGACCGTTGCATCTTCTGCTTGCAGTTGCCGGACTCTTTCCCACGCTCTCATATATTCGATGCGGCGAATGGAGAGGGTCAGTTGTCCATCTTCATTTTCATCGGTAAGGATGAAGAACTCACGGGTTTCATTAGATTGTAAGACTTCATCTGGGGTATCGATGCGGTTAATAGACATTTCCTGAATGGGAATGTATGCTGCGGTTTTCGCGCCGATGTCAATCAGAGCGCCCCTTGGCTCCAGACTGAAAACCGTACCAGCTACGGTATCGCCGGGGCTAAAATGATAGTCATATTTATCGAGCAGTGCAGCAAAATCTTCGTGCGTAAAACCGATGTCTGTAGCCATTAATTCCTGATTGACCATGCGAATGATTTCCTAGTAATTATCTCCGTATCTTTTGCTGGGGTTTACAGTGGGGACGCATTTTCGCAGCCTCCAAACCTCTACAAGGGGGTTTTACCAGTTACCCTGGGAATAACCCGAATCTGCTTATAACACAGACATTCTATAATACCCTATTTTTGTATTTCCATACCAGTCCCCTAGTCTAAAACTTGTTGAGGGGGAGTCTTAGAAAAAGATAGGGGAGAGGGTGAAGATGGGGCGCAATCAAGCCATCTCCTCATACATCAAAATGCCCCCAATGAGCTGTATTCCTTGCTTAGGAAGGGTTCGAGGTAGGGATTTGCCGCATGAGGGTGGCCATTTCTAGGGCATTCATGGCATAATTCCAACCCAGGTTACTTTTAATTCCAGCCCGTTCTAAGGCTTGTTGTAGGGTATCGGTGGTAAGGATACCAAAGATAACCGGGACTCCGGTTTGAAATCCAGCCGCAGCGATGCCTTTGGAAACTTCAGCCGATACATAGTCAAAATGGGGGGTATCGCCTCGGATCACGGCTCCTAAACAAATGATGGCATCATATTGATTAGCGATCGCCATTTGCCGAGCTACTAGGGGGATCTCAAAACTCCCTGGAACCCAGATATAATCGACTTGAGTCCCATTGGGATCGATATCTACCCCATGTCTTTTTAAGCAATCTTGACACCCAGTGAGCAGTTTTCCAGTGACGAGGTCGTTAAATCGACCAATAATAATGGCAAATCGCAGTCCCTCGGTCTGAGTAAATGTTCCCTCAAAAACGGTCATAGTTATAGCACTTTGCGCGGTAATTGGTAATCGGTAAGGGGAGAACTATTTTTCACGCTAGAGTCCCCATTTCTAAGGCTTGCTCTCATCCAACTTTTCAAGGGCAATGACTTGAAAAGGCTGATCTCTAGGAAGGGACAATAGTTAGTCTCAAAGATAACTAAGGATTGCCCCATGCCCAGAATCTTAAACAACAAAAAAATTCAAGATGCCAACCAGGATGACTAGGACGGCCCAGAAGCCAGAGCCAACATATAGCAAGGGTTTAGATTGTTCCCAGTTTTGGGGGAGAGCATAGGCAACGGGAACAGCCACGACTAAGACAAAGGATAAAAGAACTAAGGCAAATAGGGATAGTTGAAATAGAATTGACATAATGTACTCTCCTAACACGAGCAAGCAAATGGGTTAAGCCAGGTATGGCCTTTGTTTTACTATAGTGCCTCATGGCACCAAGCAAAAGAGTTTTGGCGGCTGGGGCGATCGCATCAGTAGGCAATCTGTGGCCAAACTCGTCATACTAGAGTTTAGAGTGGCTCAACCCTGCTTCTCCCGTTCCTCTGTGCTAATCTAAAATTTATGACTCGAACCAGCTCAAGACGCAAATCAACCGGTAATTTTGGCCCTAAATCTTCTCCATTTAACTATACGTTGGTGGCTTTGATGGGAGGGATCTTTGTTCTGGGGATCGGGATTGGGATCGCCTTTAGCTCCACGACTACTCTATCCCCGGAAAATGTGGCTTCCCGTGATTTTATCGATCGCAGTGCCCCAGATCCAGAATTATGTGTGAAATTTGGAGCGAGTGCGATGGTTATGGATGCTCGCCTGTATGTTACCTTAAACCCCTTTAGCGTCTATATCTCTCAACCCGCGATGCAACCAGGATGTGTACTCCGGCGCAATAACTGGGTGATTTTGGAACAGCGCAATCTCCTGCCCCGTGATAAGTTTAATGATTGTAAGAATCGGATGAATACCTTTGCTTATACAGGCAGTATTGACAGTAATCCCAAGGTCAATTGTGTGTATCAAAATGATAGTGCTGAAAACTTCTTCCTCAGTCAGCCCGGACTCAATCCTGGAGGAACGGCTCCAGAGAGCGATCGCTTTTAAGAGACTTCTTGCAGAAGTCCTGTCCAAGAGTTTTAATGATTTTTCTTAAGTACTGTGAGTGACGGAAGCTTAAAATAAACCTAAAAAATCCCTTCCGACTCAAAAAATATGATACCCCTGTCCGTAAATCAAGATTTATTGTACAGGGGTTTAAACATTGTGTCCTATGAAATTCGCTATAAACCCGCATTCGCGGCTGTGTTTGTCACCCTGAACCCTGGAGAACAAATCATTGCTGAAGCAGGAGCGATGACGAGTATGGATGCTGCATTATCCATGAAAACCGAGTTTTCTGGGGGCTTTTTCTCTGCCCTACTGCGGAAGTTTTTCGGAGGAGAATCCCTATTTGTCAATCGCTTTCAAAATAAGACCCAAAAGCCTTTAACTGTAGTATTTACTCAATCCTTAATTGGCGATATTGAATGTGTCAAATTAACGGGAAATGCCCTTTGTTTACAACCGGGGGCTTATATCGCTAGCGATCCTAATATTCAATTAGGGGTACGTTGGGCTGGTTTTGCCAGTTGGTTTGCTGGAGAGGGACTCTTTAAGTTGAAAGTAAGCGGTAGCGGAAAAGTTTTTTTTGGTGCTTATGGTGGCATCTCCCAACAGAGTGTATCGGGAGAATTTATTGTTGATAATAGCCATTTAGTTGCCTATAGTCCCAATATCAAAATGAGTATTGGTTTATCAGGGGGCATTTTTAGCTCAATCGCTTCTGGAGAAGGCTTTGTTAATCGTCTAAAAGGAAAAGGCGTGATTTACCTGCAATCGAGAAGTATGAGTGGTTTGGTCAGTTTTTTACGTCCGAAAGTCCGCAATTAAGAGATGATTTAATTATAGCTTATGGATATTCAATTACTAAAGCAGCCTGATAGTGCGATCGCCAAAGTTACACTCAACAGTGGCGAAGAAGTCATTGCTCAAGCTGGAGCAATGGTAGCAATGAGTGCTTCTATCAACACTAGTACTACCCTCCGCCAAGGAAAAGGGGGCGGAATTATGGGAGGACTCAAGCGCATGTTAGGCGGAGAATCCCTCTTTTTAAGTGTATTTCGATCGCCCATTCCTAATGGTGAAGTTTTTCTAGCTCCTACACTGATGGGAGATGTCATGGTTTACGAGATGACAGGACAAGAATTAGTGGTACAAGCCGCTTCTTATTTAGCTTGTGCGTCTGATGTGATTATTGACATTGGCTTTGAAGGCTTAAAATCCTTATTTTCAGGTGAAGCCATTTTTTGGCTAAAAATCTCAGGGATAGGTTCCGTAATTCTTACCTCATTTGGTGGAATTTATGAGATTGATGTCAATGGGGAATATATTGTAGATACGGGGCATATTGTCGCCTTTGAACGGAGTTTAGATTTTGAAATTGGTAAAGCCAATTCTAGTTGGTTGGGTGCATTTTTTGGGGGAGAAGGATTTATTTGTCGATTCAAAGGCAAGGGAAAAGTGTACTGCCAAACCCATAATTCAGGTAGCTTTGGATTGACGGTAGGATCGCAATTGCCTGAGCGTAGATAATTATAAATCATCCCAGGGTGGGCAGGAGAATAAGTCAGATTGTTCAGCTTATAGTTACTCTTGCCTTGCCCACTGACTTCCCATTACCCATTACCCATTATCATGTCACAATTTACTTATCAAATTGACCATTCCCCAGCTTATGCCTCCCTGGTGTTGAATTTACGTCCCCAACAGAAGGTATTAGTCGAAGCTTCTGCCATGGCAGCCATGGATAGCAATATCACCATGCAGTCAAAAATGAAGGGCGGTATGCTCAAAAGTGTGGGCAGAATGTTAGGGGGTGAGTCTCTATTTATTAATGAATTTACAGCAGAGAAAGCAGGAGGATCGTTATATATTTCTCCTGGAGTTCCTGGAGATATTCAGTATTATTCCCTCGATGGCAGTAAAGGTTTAATCGTACAATCTTCTGGGTTTGTGGCTTGTAGTGAGACGATCGACATAGATACCAAGTTTCAAGGAGTAAAAGGATTTTTTAGCGGTGAATCTTTGTTTCTGTTGCGAGCCAGTGGCACCGGTGATTTTTGGTTTAGTTCTTATGGGGCAATTATCGAAATTCCAGTGGAAGGAGCTTATGTAGTTGATACGGGTTATATCGTTGCTTTTGAAGACACTTTGCAGTATAATGTGGAGATGATTGGCGGATTAAGTTTTAAGAGTTTGAAAACGGGAATTTTAGGGGGAGAAGGTCTAGTTTGTCGCTTTAGTGGACAAGGGCGCTTATGGATTCAAACCCGTGGAATTTATCCGTTACTAAACTTTTTATATCCGTTTCGTCCGGTTAAAAGTAGTAGCTAACGATGAGCGATCGCAATCCTCCCACTAGCAACCGTCAGTTACTGATTCTCGCCGGTTTGTTTGTGCTGGCGATCGCCCTTACGATTTGGGCAGGAATGGCGATCGCCGATTTTGCCATTACCCGAATTCCCATCAGCGTCGAGCAAAAGCTGGGGAGTGTCATTATCCCTGTGTATGAGCAGCAAGCGGAAGACTCTGTAGAGCAAGATACCCTAAACCAACTGCTCGATCGCTTAGAAAGCCATTTAGAGGATAGCGATCGCGATTATCGGCTATTGTATATCAATCGACCCACGGTGAACGCGATCGCCATTCCTGGGGATGTCGTCATCATCTTCCAAGGGTTACTCGAAAACATCCAATCCGAAAACGAACTGATGATGATTCTCGGTCATGAATTAGGGCATTTTGCCCATCGAGATCATTTAAGACGGTTAGGGCGTACCTTAGTCATTCGTCTAGCCATTTTTACCCTATTTGGTAATATTGATTGGCTCAATGATGCCAGCACTTTGCTCGTCGCAATTAGCAATTCTCGTTATTCCCAATCTCAGGAAACTCAAGCCGATCGATTTGGCCTCACCCTACTCTATCAAACCTATGGTCATGTGGCTGGCGCGACCGACTTTTTCAGCCGCTTAAGCCAAGATGCCACTCGCAATTGGGATTTTCTCACCAGCCACCCCGCACCGAAAAAACGAATTAGTGCCCTAGAAGAAGAGATTCAACAACAGAATTATCCCCTCCAAGACAAGCAACCCCTACCCCATCCATTAAAAATTTAAAATTAATTGTTTTGCGTCATAAATCCATTGTGCAACTTTATCCACCGACGGACAAAGATCCCGGCGCTGCATAAGAGAAACTTGCAATTTCAGGACTTGACGATGCAATTGATGGGCAGACATTTGGGAGAGTTGAACAACTGAAGCAACTCCCGCATGGAGCAACAAGCCATTATATTCACAACCGACACTTTTTATTCTAGCTAAATCAGACAAAGCCATCCATTTATTCAAAACTTGGAGAGGCAAATGCAATTTTTGACCGTATTGGATGCGCTTTGGCATGGGAGTCATTTTTTTGAGCAGATCGCCAGTTGTGTTGACCCCTAAATCTGATAATTGGCTTTGGTGTTTGGTACTGAGTCCAGGTAATTGTTCTAGAGGCCAAATGCAAGGGGAGCTTCGTTGAGTAGAGGATGGAGGTTTCATGGTGAGGAGGGATGAAAATAGGGATAATTCTAAGTTATCCGATCAAAGGAGCTAGAAGCAAGAGCGATCGAAGAGGGGTAAATGGTCAAAATTTGTTAATCAATTTTTCCTACATCCCTTAGAATAGCCTCAATCAAGCTGGATTCGATATAAATTCCACTCAATTTTAACTGCTCAATATAGACACCAACTCGTCTAGCTTGAACATCATCTAGCCAAACAATACTATAGCGTTTCTCAAATAGATGAGGTACAATAAAAAGTATGCTTTCATTTGCTAGTTTATTATTCCTCTCTTCTAATGTACCTCACTAATTCGATAAAGGATATATTAGGGATAGATTGAGCTAAGGCAATTGCTTCAGCTATTTAAGAATTTGAGACGAGTTGATGGGGATCGCTATTTTATTTGATTATGTTAAACACCTACTTCTGCAAATAAGGCTTCTAGGGCTTCTAAAGTGAGTCCTTGTTGAATATATTGGGGATTGTCAGGATTGTAGGGAATTTTCAGGCGATCGCCCCCCACAATCTTAGCAGTTTCTGGTAAGACAGGGATATCTGGATTAAAGGCAGTCGATCGCATTAAAGAACTGGAAAAC
>NZ_CEZBFX010000105.1:0-7735 GCF_982964205.1 Roseofilum sp.
CTGTTTTTGAGTTCTCCTTACTTTATTTTATCTTTTCTTTATAAACAGTCTCTAAGTCTGTTAATTCCCGTTAACTCGCAAGGTTACCGATACTGTACCCTGAACTGAACTGGGAACCGGCCAACCAAGTAAAACCGATCGCACCGCTCGAATAGCGTCTTCGTCTTCTATCGTCGAATTTTCCTCATCCAGAAGCACCCGACGAACGCGCCCATTATTCGTCCAGACTTCTAGAGTCAAATCCCCAGAAACCTCGTCAGGAAGCGAGATAGACTGAATATACTCGGTTAAAGCGGCGATCGCCCCCTCACTTAATCCCTCAGCCTTCACCACCTCAATGCGGTTGGGCAAGCTTTCTGCTTTATTTTCCTCTGTCAATTCCATCTCCTCCATGTCCATCGTATTCATTGGAGGAGCCGGAGGGAGCGCAGCCGTTTCAGGTTGGGGAGCAGCAATCCTTGCCAGAGGCGCAAATCCTCCCCTCGTTCCACCACTTCTGCTTGCTCTACCAGGACTTGGCATAACGGCTCGATCTTCCTCTGGTATACCAAAAACACCCTCATAACTCACGCCATCAGGTAACTCTACCGGCACTTCTACCCGCACAGATCGACCATCGGGGTTAACGCGCACTTCCTCGCTCACAGCGATAAATGCCGTGTATTCAGACAACAGGCGATAATCGAGGGCAGTCTGCGTCACCGCATTGACTCCAGACTTCGTTTCGCTGCCGTACATTCGTGTCATCAGATCCTTAATTTTGGCTCTACCCCAGAGCTGGGCGATCGCCTCACCATCCCCCCTAAAATTGACCGGGAACGCCTGTTCATAACGTTTTCCACCTGCCGAAACCCCTCGAATGGTTAACGTCCCATTTTGACCGTCTGTCTTGCGTCCGAACACCACCAACGGTTGACTGGCAAACAGATCTGGAGGTGCGAGACGATAAATTTCTGGAGTCTCTCCTGCACCGCTCCACGTCACCTCAATATTGCTCAAAACCGGGTTATTAATTTGGCTGAAAAACGTCTTCACCACCGGGTCAATATTCTCATCGTGGCGTACCACTTGCACGGTTCCTCGTCCCACTTCTGCCAGTCGATCTAACAAAAATCGATTCGTAGAACTGCCCACCCCAAAGCTATACAAGCGATTTCCCCGTTTCAGATTCTTTTGCACCGCCGCAATAATTTCCTGGTCATTGCCAATATAACCATCGGTGAGCAATACCACACTCCGCAACCGTCCTTCTGGGGGTGCAGGAAAGTTCATCACCGCATTGATGCCATTCATTAACTCCGTTCCCCCTTCGGCGTTCAGTTGGTTAATATACGAGAGGGCTTTTTGGCGATTTTGCGCAGTATTGGTTAGTGGAGATGCAGACAACTGGCGAGCCGTATTAGAAAAATCGATAATCGTAAACGTATCGTTGGGATTTAAACCCCGAATAAATTCTCGCATCAACGCTTGGGATTGGGCAATAGGTGCGCCGGACTGAGAACCGGAAGTATCCATCAAAAAGACTACATCTTTGGGGATAATTTCCTGAGGTTGATAGTCTAAAGCGGGAATTAAATAGGCCGCGAAATGTCCGCCATTTCGATCCTTTTGCGTCAGGAGAGTCGCTTGAGTTTCCTGTCCTGAAACTTGATAGCGTAACACCAGATCTTTGTTCGGAATTTGGTCTTCTGGCGAGAGTTGAATTTCAGTGATATTGCGCTGTTTTTGCACTAAGATTTCATGGGAAGTCGAAGTAATATTACTAATGGGAACGCCGGCATCAATGTTAACGGAAACTTGGATATCATGACCCGATCGCGTCCCTGGCTTCAGTACTGGGGGCGTAATCCGAGAAGCATCGGGCACTTGATCCGTATCTTCCGTTCCTTGAATCGAGTTACCCGGAATATAGCGCGGCCCAACTACCATGGGAAAGACAAACTCATAATCCCCCCCTTCAAACGTCAGGGAGTCCGTGTAGCGGATAGTGACCTCAATTTTTTCTCCCGGTCGAATATTGGCTAAAGATTGGGTAAAAATATTCGCCCGCTCTTGCTCTAAAAGTCCCGCAGTGCGTCCTTCTGCTCTCGCTTGTTCGTAGATTTCTTGGGCTTCTTCCCGTTTCTTAATGCTACCCTTGATGATGCGATCGCCTAACTTAATCTCCATATCATACACCGCCGCCTCATCTGGCAGGGGAAACACATACACCGCTTCCAGAGGATCTTCAAACGGATTTTCAAAGGTTTGGGTGACTTCCACCTGGGAAACATTGCCGGAAACCGTAGCATTGACAGAAGTGTTTTTTAAGGGGAAAACTTGCGTTTGACCGTCTTCTGAGGTCACCCAGAGACCGTTGGAGGTCAAATCAGCAGGCTCTTCCATGGAGTTAGCGGCTTGAATCATGGCATTAGGAGAACTAGGAGGAAAAACGGAGATCTGTGCAGTGCTGTGCAGACATCCGGTGAGGAGTAAGGATAGGGGAAGAAAATAAGTGAGTTTATTCATAAGAATAGAGGTAATGGGTAATGGGGAATAGGTTCATCTGGCAAGTCTGTGTGTCTCCGCGTCCCCATGTCCCAGAATGGCATAACTGCATGGTAGGGGAGGTTAGGTTACACTTTTAGTAACACTCCGATTTTCTTTGGACGTAAAGGAGCAGATTTGATTCATCTTCATGTCATAAAACTCGGACAAAACACGGGTTGACTCCGGCACAGGAATGGTAGGATTCTCCTGTGGAAAACTATTATTTTTAAACCCAACTCCTGTACTCGCAAATTATCTCAGACAGATTCGAGGAGTTTAGAGTCTAAATGGTAAGACTATCAGAGTCGTTTTCAAAACTTCCTTTTGGATAGCCCACTTGGTTTTTAGTACTTTCTTGGAAGTCTATATACGTCTGATAGAGTGCTTGCTGCGATCGCTGTTGAAAATTGGAGCCAATGACCACCACACCGATTTGTTGGGGATTAATCGGACATTTCAGATAGCCAATGGGCGAAAATTACGGGCTAGCGATCATGGATTGTAATTTTAGTGTACCATCTTAAGTATCAAAGATAATCTTGAGAACACACAGGGTGAAACCCTTTCTGCTTTGCTTGTTTCTATACTTTGACTTTTTCCATAGATGGGTACTTGATTGAATTTAACATTCAATCAAGTAATTATCATAAACAGTAGTATTTGGCAAGATCATGAAAATTGTATTGGTTTGTACAGAAAAGTTGCCTGTACCTTGTGTTCGTGGGGGTGCAATCCAAACCTATATTGACGGCATTTTACCTTACTTAAGTCAAGAACATGACGTGACCGTTTTTTCAGTCAGCGATCCGAATTTGCGAGACCAGGAAATTCGCAATGGTATTCGGTATCAGCGAGCAACACCAGGAGACTCTGATTTTTATTATCAAGAAGTCGCTAATTTTGTAGCCCAAGAATCCTTTGATTGGGTGATTTTCTATAACCGACCTAAATATTTACCTATGGTGGCTGATGCCGCACCCAATAGTCGTTTTCTTCTGAGTATGCATAATGAAATGTTTCATGCTAAGAAAATTACGCCTGAACTGGCTCATCGCTGTCTCGATCGCGTCGATCGTGTGGTTACCGTGAGCCAATTTATTGCTGATGGAATTGCTAATTTATTTCCAGGTTATGAGCATAAACTCCAACCGGTTTATGCGGGAGTCGATCTAGAAAGATTCCAGCCTCGATGGGCATCGGGCGTACAAGAACGTCGATCCAGCTTATTGGCTGAACAGAATTTAGAAGACCGAAAAGTGGTTCTTTACGTTGGACGTTTAACGGATAAAAAAGGCCCCCATATTTTGCTGAGTGCTTTTCCTGATATTCTAGAACAGCATCCGTCTGCTATTCTTTTATTGGTAGGCAGTAAGTGGTACGGAAAAAATGAAGAAAATGAATATGTACGTACTCTGAAAAAACAAGCACAAGAATTAGGAGATGCGGTACGTTTAACGGGTTTTGTTTCACCCGATCGAGTTCAAGACTATTTTCTATTAGGTGATATTTTTGTTTGTGCTTCTCAGTGGCAAGAACCGTTAGCTCGTGTTCATTATGAAGCTATGGCTACTGGATTATGTATTCTAACTACAGTACGCGGAGGAAATGCAGAAGTCATTATTCCAGAAAAAAATGGTCTACTGATTACAGATTATGAAAATCCAGACGCATTTTCCCAACCGATTAACTCCCTTTTATCTAATCTCGATTTAGCGGAAGATATGGGACGAAATGGCCGGCACTTAAGTGAGATAAATTATAGTTGGTCTCGCGTAGCTTCAGATATTTTAAGTATTCTAGATCGCTAGAAACTTAGTATTTAGCGATTAGCTCTTTTATGAGTGAAGGTATAGCAGTGAACTCGTTAAGGTAGGATGGTTAAGTTATTGTTTGAGGCAATAAGCACTCTAGCAATAGAAACTGTCCTAGCTCTCCCTTCCACTGCTATATAATTCCAAGAAAAGTGGAAATGGGTAGAAGTTTGAGTATTCATCTCGCTGAGTGCTGATTTTTTTATCGGTTGGATGAAACCACTACATCTTGGAGAGCGCTTTTCCCCAATTTTTATACCAATCCCGAAGCCAACCGTTTTTCTTCTTGCGATTAGATCGCTTGTGGCGTTTAGTATATTCCCTAGTGGCTCTATGTTGTTTATTACTTAAGCGTCTGACTAGCTTTTCTATCGGTCTTAAAGACTTAGATTGCTTTTTACGTTTCTTTTTTTTATCCTTAGTTTTGGTGGATTTTCCATGGATAAGATCGGGTTTACCACCAAATTTGTCTTTACTGCGTAAAACAACAATTTTGTCTATGCCTTGGGGGACTTTAATCTTCGTTTTTCGTTGAATTTTAGCTTTAGATTTTTTGGGTTGAGTTTGAGGTGCAGAAGTGGGCATAAAGGGGAGTTGACTGGAGGGAGAAAATTGCCAGGTAGCTCCATAAATTTGACCTGAGTTACTCTGGAGGGTGAGATCGCCGGCTATTTCTCCCGATCCGTCATTGAGCGGCCAATATCCCACTAAACCCGGTTCATCCCCAGCTAGACGGTGAAACCGATGGTTACCAATCTCTTTAGAAGTTCGTGCCTTATTCCAGAGACGGACTTCACTCATTTCTCCCTGAAATCGAGTTTGGCCAAATAAGCGCCCTATTTGCAAGGGAACTTCTGTATTGGGATGGACTTGTTCCGGGAGGGGTTGAGTACCTTGGAACTCTCCATCGATATAGAGGATGGCTTGTTGATTGTCAACAACTAAAGCTAGATGATGAGAGTTGCGATCGCTTAAATTAATCGTAGATTCCCATACTACTGGGGCTTGAGCAAACAGAAATCGAATTTGTTCTTGATGACTCTTTAGTTTCAGGTAGGCCAATCCATAGCTATAATTATGCTGCCGCGAACCTCGACCGACAATATAGTATCGAGTACCGGGTTTAACTTCCCTGAGCTTGATCCAGACCTCAAGGGTGAGACTATCGCTTAAATTAAAGCACTCTGCAATGCCGCAATCAACATAATCATCTTTGCCATCAAACGCTAAGGCTGCTTCCTCCACATCTTGAACTGTTTGCACTAATGCTAGACTCTTCTTTTTTGAAGGGATGGCTTTTTTTCGAGCTTGAACTCTGTGAAAGGAACGAACTCCAGACAAGTGATAATTCTTATTGAGTTGAATTTCCTCTAATCCATTGCCCAGAACAGGATCGGTCTTCATCTGTTCATCCACAGTTGGGACACTATCATTGCTCTCAAGAGCGATCGCCTGTTCTAGATGGCAGTTAATCAGATCGGAGTTTGGAGGAAGGTTCTCAGTCATGATTGATCCGGTTTAGGGTTAGCAACTAACCCCTGTAGTTTTGGGGAATCTAGGCTACAGGGGAGGATGAACATTACAACGATTTTAGAACAGCTTGGATACGCTCTTGCTGTAATTTTTGGCAAAATCCTTGAGCCAACCATTCTTTTTCTTGCGATTAGAACGCTTATGGCGTTCAACATAAGTATGAGTTGCTTCATCCTGACGCTTCGCCACTTTCCTTACGTATTTCTCGTAGGGAGAGAGGTATTTCGATTGCTTTTTCCGTTTCTTCCGTTTCTTCCGTTCCTTAGATTTAGCCGACTTGCCATAGAGAGTCTCGGGTCGTCCACCAAAATCTTCATCACTCTTGAGAACAGTAATACTAGTTACAGACCGATCTAGAGGAATCCGTTTTTTGGAGGCTGGTTTTGGCGTAGGTTCTGGTTCTGGTGAGATATCGTTATCTTCATCAGCCGCGGAGAGTTCTAAATCTGTGCTTTGCCAAGTTGCACCATTCATGACACCAGGTTGCGCATTACCCGTTCGATCGGCGATTACATCTCCCTTGCCTTCATCTAAAGGCCAATACGCGACTAGCCCTGATTCATCCCCTGTTAAACGGTAGCCCATAGCTTCTTGAACTTCATCAGCAGTTAATGCCTTATTCCAAATCCGGACATCACTCAGTTCACCCGCAAAGTATTTATCATTATTGCGATTTCTACCCAAAACATAATCCCTAAACACAGTGGTCATCGCATTAACCGCTTTTGAATTTTGTGGCTCCCCATTCAGATAAGTTTGCACCACCTTACCATCATAAGTCACCACCAGATGCTGCCATTCTTGATTCACTTTAGCAATGCGAACCTGAATATCACTATGATAAAAGCGATAAAATCCCCCCATAACATCTATCTGGCATGAATCACTCTCAGTCAGATTATTAGAGCTACTCAGTAACCCAGCATAGTTGGATTGATTTTGGCTCGCTTTCGCCCACAGTTCCACAGACAATGCTGAAGTTTCCCACGCAGAATTGGGAATGGTAACATAGTCATCTATACCATCAAACATTAGAGAAGCAGGGGAGAGGCTTTCTTCTTCCACGTCCGTCTCTTCTGCGGTTGTTTCCGGTTCTACAGGTTCTTCTGTCTCTTCTGCGGTTGCTTCCGGTTCTGGAGCTGGCGTTAAGCTTAAATCTGAAGTTGCCCAAGTTCCGCTATGAACCGTTCCTGTATTCCCATGACTCGTATGGTCCTCTGCGGTAGTTCCGGTCCCTTCATTGAGAGGCCAATAAGCCATTAATCCCTCTTCCTCCCCAGTCAATTGCTGATTCATACTGGCTTTAATCTCCTCCGGAGACCGGACTCGATTCCAAATCCGTACTTCTGCCATTTCTCCTTTGAAGAGATTACCCAATTTATCCGCTTGTGAGCCTAGACGAACGGGCAATTTAGTTACTGTTCCTACTCGACTGGGAGTAGCTTTATTTTCTTCTTCTCCATTGATATAGAGTTTAGCTCCATTGGCTTCATGCTTAAAGGTGACCGCCACATGCTGCCAAATTCCTGTTTTTAACGGTGTACGGCTGGTGAATGCAATCCCTTTGTTAATGAAGCGCAGATTTTGGGGGTATGTATCGAAGGTAAATCCTTCATTTTTGCCACCAATATTTTTGTCTACAATCCGCTTACCTAAAACTTCCGGTTTAATCCAGGCTTCAATGGTGAAGTTGTCCGTTAGGTCTAGCGTCGGATTGGTGGGAATGTTTACATAGTCATCAACTCCATCAAACGTGAGAAGGGTTGTCTCAGTTGAGGTCGTTTCGGAGGGTTCGGCTGTTGCAGGTTCTACTTTTGGCGCTGGTGGGAGTTCTAAATCTGAGGTTTCCCAGGTGGCTCCAT
>NZ_CEZBFX010000105.1:7835-18201 GCF_982964205.1 Roseofilum sp.
TTCCTCTGTCCAAGTTCCTCCATGAAGGGTTCCTGGATGGTTATTTGAGGTTTTATCGGCTAGGGTTGTGCCGCTACCATCATTCAGAGGCCAGTAGCCTATTAATCCTTCTTCTTCTCCTGTTAAACTCTGGTGCATCGTTTGTTGAATCTCGTTGGGGGAACGAGCAATCTTCCAAATGCGGACTTCAGCGATTTGTCCCTGGAAGTGTTTCTGTTGAGCATCATCAGAGTAGGCGATCGCAATTGTATCTTGCCAGTCAAAGTCAGACGTATGCTTAGTTCCACTAGCTACTAATTGCCCATCAATATAAACTTTTTGACCACCAATAGAAGCGCCAAAAACATGCGCTACATGATGCCAGGTATTATCCGCTAAGTTCAAACCAGAGCTGGAGATGATTTCGTGATTCCAAATGCGAGTTTTGATATTTCCACTACTCAGATAAAGATGGCGATCGTGGCCTCCCCAATCTGGACTTTTTACCACAGAAAACAAACCACAGTTTGGAGCATCTGTTTTAAACCAAAACTCGTGCGTGACTTCTGTTTCTGGTTCATTTAGAGCAATGGTGATGTAGTCATCTGTGCCATCGAAGGTAATAGCACTCGACTTGGCTGTTAGTGCTGTTTGCCTTTCTGGGGCAGCAGCGAGTTCTAAATCTGAGGTTTCCCAGGTAACTCCAGTTCCCTGAGTGGTGCCATTGTGTCCATGACCGCTCTTATCGGTGACTGTGGTTCCCGTACCTTCATTTAGGGGCCAATACAGCACTAATCCCGACTCATTTCCTGTCAAAGCGCAGTGCCTATTATCCTCAATTTCTTGGGGGCTGCGTATGCCATCCCAAATCCGAACCTCTGACATTTGCCCGCGGAATGCTTGGTTAACATCAAAGGAACCCGCCACGCTGTCTTGTTCTTGACCTAAAATCAGAGCACCGCCGTTGGGAATCTCTCTACCTTTGGCAAGAGTGCCTGAGAATACTGCTTCTCCATCTTTGTAAAGCTCGACCTTTCCGGTACTGCTGTCCCAGGTCATTGCACAGTGATGCCATTGACCATCATTAAAGGCGATCGCACTATTGATGTTTGCATCGCACACGTATGGATGCAAACTCCGATAGTCGAAGAGGAGGAAGGCATTGCTAGAGCTTTTAGCTGAATAGGATATGGGGGTTCCCGAATTCTGATGATTGGTTTTTAACCATAGTTCAACCGTTAACCTCTGAGCGGGAAATGAGTTGAATGGATTGAGAATCACATAATCTGTGGGTTTCTTGGTATTAGCAAAGGCCAATACAGGGCGATTGAGAGGTGCCGTTTGCCTTTCTGGGGCAGCGGCGAGTTCTAAATCTGAGGTTTCCCAGGTTGCCCCGTTAATGGTGCCATTATTTCCATGACCACTCTTATCGGTGACTGTGGTTCCACTTCCCGCGTCTAAGGGCCAGTATCCGACCAATCCCGCTTCTGAGCCGGTCAGTCGCTGGTGCATCAATTCCTGGATCTCTTCTTGGGAACGAGCTTTATCCCACAGCCTGACTTCGGCGATTTTTCCATTGAAGAAAAATCCCGGATTTCCTTCGGTGATTCCTGCACCAATGCGTAGAGGATATTGGCTGTTGATCAGGATTTTTGATGGGACGGGGTTCCCAGAAGGTTCTCCGTTGATGTAGAGTTTCATGGTGCTGCCGTCGTAGGTAGCTGCCACATGAGTCCAGGTATTGAGTTCTACATCTGCACCTTGTAAGGCAACCCATCCTCCATTTCCTGTCCAGAATTGCCATTTGTTGTTGTTTCCTGCATAGAGGAGATACCCCCCTAATGCACTGCTGCCTTTAGCGGTGCGACAGGTTACGGGCGATCGCCATTGCCCTTGTCCTCCTTCTACTTTTGCCCAACAGGACACGGTAAATTGAGCAGGGTTGAGTTTTTGTTTGTAGGGAACTTCGATATATTGGTTACTGCCATTAAAACTGGCGATCGCTTGAAGCGTTTCTTGTTGAAGGACAGGTGGCTCAGAACTCTGTTCTTCTGGAGGAGCATAGGGTTGAAGAAAATCAAGGGTTTCTTTTGCCCAGGTAGCTCCATAGATTGTACCTTTACGATCCTGATTCGTGTGGTCTTGTACTGTTTTTCCACTCCCTTCATTAAGAGGAAAGTAGGCGACTAATCCTGGCTCATCTCCTGCCAAGCGATGCCCCATTCCCTCTTCAATCTCCTCGGCTGTTCGCGCTCTATCCCAAATTCGGACTTCACTGAGTTGACCGGCAAAATAAGTATTGTTACTCCGGTTTCTACCCAATTTATATACCTTAAAGACCGTTTGCATAGAATCAATGGCCTTTGTATTTTTCTCTTCCCCATTCAGATAGGTTTTGACCGTTTTCCCGTCATAAGTAACCGCTAGATGTTGCCATTCTTGTGCCAGCTTGCCAATTTGAACTTGAACACTATGCAGTAAACGGTAATATCCTCCCCCCACATCAATTTGGAATGAACCCCTCTGTGTGGTATTCGAGTTGCTGATTACACTGGCATAACCCGGTTGTGCTTTACTGGCTTTAGCCCAAAGTTCTACGGAAAAAGTGGAGGCTTCCCACTCGGTAATGGGGACTTGAAGATAGTTATTTCTGCCATTGAACGTCAGGACAGATTGCTCTGAAGTCTGCTCAGTTTCGGGTGCAGAAGGTGTGAGGATATCGAGCGTTTCCTGTGCCCAAGTAGCACCATGAAGGGTTCCGGGATTGCCTTTACCCGTTTTATCCTCTGCACTTGTGCCACTTTCTTGATTCAAAGGCCAATAAGCGACTAATCCCTGTTCGTCTCCCTTGAGTCTCTGGTGCATCGAGTTCTGGATCTCTTCTTGGGAACGAGCCTTATCCCACAGCCGCACTTCAGCAATTTTACCATTGAAGAAGTAGGTGGGGCTACCTTCTGTCATTCCAGCCCCAATCCGTAGAGGATACTGGTTATTGATCAGGATTTTCGATTGGACAGGGCTTCCAGAGAGTTCTCCGTTGATGTAGAGTTTCATGGTGCTGCCGTCGTAAGTAGCCGCCACATGAGTCCAGGTGTTTAGGACTACATCTGCACCTTGCAAGACAACCCATCCCCCGTTTCCTGTCCAGAATTGCCATTTGTTGTTGTTGCCTGCATATAGGATATATCCTCCTAATGCACTGCTTCCTCTAGCGGTGCGACAGGTTACGGGCGATCGCCATTGCCCTTGTCCTCCTTCTACTTTTGCCCAACAGGATACGGTAAATTGGGCGGGGTTTAGTTCTTTTTGGCAAGGAACCTGAATGTAGTTATTGCTACCATTAAAGCGGGCGATCGATTGTAAGTTACTCATAATGTTTAATGTCCTATCTTGTTAGGTTAAATCAATGGAATAACTTGGACTGGATTTGTTCAAGAATTCCGTATCAAATTAGTCTCTCTCCGTACTCTTTACGCTCCAAAATAGTTGCCACCGAAGTCAAGATCCTAGCCGCTAATAAAATTCCGATCAGAATAAAAATCCACAACAAGTAGGGCAAAACCGGAATATCGCTGACCATATCATTCACGACCTCGGTGTGAATATCTTTGATCCATTGGAAGTGATTTTGATATAAAAAAGTATACAGAACAATTACTTCGCTTACCAATAATACCGAAGAAAATGTTCGGAGTACAACAACGATAGCCAGAGCAAATTTGTCCACCGTTATTTCAAAAGCATGGGTTCGTTGTCGGAGGTAAGGAAGCAGAATTTGGTTGTATTCATCAATAGCCTGAAAGAATTCATTAATTGATGCTATAATGTTATCTGGCTCTAGGCTTCTTTTTAAAGCACGGCGATCCGATTGTTTATTGTATTTTTTAATGATTTTCAAGGTATCAAAATCATCAATTAGATATTGCATTGACCCATCTAGCGTTAGGAGAGATCGCGTGATTTTCAGGAATGACCAGTTACTAGGAATACGATATTTAATGGCTACCTTTGCAATTTCAGAAGTGCCCCCACCTAAAGACTTTTCTTTGTAGCTCACTCCTTTGAGTGCCGACTTAGCGGCCCATTGTTCCGTCGCTTTTGCCATTTCTGCTCTGACTCTTGGCATATTCGCTTTGGGAATATCTAGTCCAATGCGAATATTGTAATCAGAAGCTTTAGCGAAATCCCTTTTTTCCAAAGCTTTAACATAGTTCAAGTAATAGAGTCTTAGATCGCTATCCAAAGAACCTACACTACCCATATCAATTAAAACCAACTTGTTATCACGCAACAAGATGATATTCCCCGGATGCAGGTCAGCATGATATAAGTTATCTTCAAAAATCTGTCGGTATAAGGATAAATAGAGTTTTTCCCCTATAGTTTCACGGTCTACTTTATTTTCTTCTTCCCATTGGCGAAATCTTGCCGGGTCTGTTTGATAAACCTTAATGTAGTCAGCCATGAGTACACCGGGGATATATTCCATGACCAAAACCTTGGTTCGAGTATATTTATCATAAATTTTAGGAACTTCTATTTTATGTTCTTTGAGAGTTTTTTTCATCCGACGAGCATTGGATGCTTCATAACGATAGTCCAACTCCTCATTAAGAACTCTTTCCAATTCCGCAACTGCTTCATCTAAAAGAAGAAAACTACCTAGATCGGTTTTTGAGTATAAACGAGCTACAATTTTGATCAAACCCAAATCTCGTCGAAAAGATTCATCTAAACCTGGACGTTGCACTTTAACAGCAACACGAGTTTTTTTACCGCGTAAAACAGCAGTGTGAATTTGTGCAATAGATGCGGCAGCTAAGGGTTCTGGATCAAAATCGTCAAAAATCTGCTCTAGGGGAACTCCTAACTCCGATTCAATGGTAGAACGAACAATTGAGGTGGGGAAACCTACAGCTTCAAACTGGAGGCGGGTTAGTTCATCGCAGATTTCTTCTGGAAACAGATCGCTACGAAGTGCCAAAAGCTGACCGGTTTTTACCCAAAATCCACCTAAATCTTCAAAAATCTCCCGTAACTGTTCTGCTGTTTTCTGTATATCCGATTTCCCAGCTCTTTTCCGCAACTGTACTTGCAGGAAAAAAGTCACAAATTGTTTAATGATGTAAAAAAGAGAAACACGACGGGACTCCAATTGCTCCAGGTCTAGAACTTTTACTTTTTTTCGACTTTTACCTGTAATTAGTGGTGTGGGGATATCTTTTTTGTTAACCATTCTTAAGAAGAAAGTTATTATTCAGAAACAGAAACAAATCCATCCGATAAATAGAATATCATAGTCTCGGATGGATTAAACATTTCCTGCGGGTATTCCCACAAATCTTTTTCATCAAACCTCTCTCAAGGTTCTACCAATCTTTCTCTTTTTTCTTTTTAACAATCACAATGATGGGCTGGGCATTTTCCCCGACTTGACCATCATCTTTGAGCCGTTCAATTGTATACTGGATTTTCTTGAACAGCTTACCTTCACCGTAGCGAAGATCGTCAATATCATCCTTCTTCGCATTACCAATCTCAAGGATAATTGTGTTTTCTTTTTGTGCAGTTGCCATAATATTTACTTACCCTCATTTATGCATTTAAGGCTTGGGAACATACTGATGCTTTACTGTAATTACACCGTAATTTTAATTACCGAAATCTTCTTTAAAAACAGTAACGAGGATTACGATGATAACCTAGCGATTCCTCGGAGGCTACGGGTGACATTACAGCTTCTCACAACATTTCGATCAACAAAGCAAAAAACTACCTAAAACTTCATCAGCTTGGACATAGCCTTGTTGTAGTTTTTGGGTAGATCTTTTATCCAACCATTCTTTTTCTTTTTATTGGATTTTTCATGGCGATCTCTGTACTCTTTGGAAGCCTCATCATAACGCTTGGCTAACTTGAACACCGCTTTTTCTGAAGGTTTTAAAGCAGATGATTGCTTTTTCTTCTTCTTCTTTTTCTTCCCTCCGATATAGCCACCATCTAGAGTTGTGGGAGTGCCGCCAAAATCTTCTTCACTCTGAAGGACTACAGCTTTTTTGATCTCACCATTACTTGCCATCACTTTTTCCTCCACGTTACATTTTTTTACTGTTTTAGCTAGTCTGCATCTAGCCTTTGGACTATTAAAGCATACAATACGGAAATTGTCGAGAGTCTGTTTTATTATAATGAGGGATGACGAATTAATTTTACACCTTTGGATTGAAGGAAATCCTCCAACACAATCAGAGTATCAAGAGCTAGAATCATTAGCTCTTGAGGATACCGATCGCGCGATCGCCTTTGATTTCACTCCAGAAAGACTAAAAAACCAAATTCCTCTACAAGCGCGTCTCTTTCAAGCTCTAGCCCCCAGCATTTTACAACAGATCCCTAGGATCCCTTATCAACAGTTATATCATACGTTGTGGAATTTGTGGTTACCTCTGGCCATCCAATTGACTGAAGCTCAACAAGAGCTGAATCGGCCGCTAATTCAAGGGATTTTAGGAGGTCAAGGCACGGGAAAAACAAGTCTGGCTATGGTACTGAGCTTAATCTTGAATGAATTAGGGTACAGCTCAGCAAG
Organism: Roseofilum sp.; assembly: GCF_982964205.1. Taxonomy (NCBI): domain Bacteria; kingdom Bacillati; phylum Cyanobacteriota; class Cyanophyceae; order Desertifilales; family Desertifilaceae; genus Roseofilum; species Roseofilum sp. The sequence goes on from NZ_CEZBFX010000105.1 coordinate 14,404, forward strand.
TTTATCACTCGATGATTTATATAAGACGTATGGCGATCGCCAGCTTCTCAAAACTCAAGACCCCCGTTTCATTCGTCGAGGTCCTCCCGGAACCCATAACATTCACTTAGGTATTGAAGTCCTGAAACAATGTCGAAACTCTCAGTACCCTGTAGACTTTCCTCGGTTTGACAAATCAGCCTATGCAGGGGAGGGGGATAGAACTGAGCCAGAAGTCATTACCCATGGGGATATCATCTTCTTTGAAGGTTGGTTTGTCGGGGTGCAACCGATCGATCCAGATCGGTTAAATTTTGCACCTTCTCCGATTGAGTCTGAAGAAGATCGACAATTTGCCCAAGACATCAATCAAGGTCTGCATAAATACTTACCATTGTGGGATTGTCTAGATCGATTAATCGTTTTATATCCTACAGATTATCAACTGTCTCAACAGTGGCGACTGCAAGCAGAACAAGAAATGATAGCCACTGGAAAACCAGGTATGAGTGAATCAGAAGTTAAAGAATTTGTAAACTACTTTTGGCGCAGTTTACATCCAGAACTATTTATTACTCCTCTTACTCAAAATCCTGAATTAACGGATCTGGTTGTTGAGATTAGCCCAGATCATTCTCCGGGAAGAATTTCTAGTCCTATGCGCTGGTCATATCCGCAAAGCGGAAACGATTGTTAAGCAAAATATCATAACAGATATGCTATAACCTCTTGAGACCAGCTTCACTGAAGTTGATGGTATCCGTCTGGAAACTTTGGTATCAGAACAAGTATTGACTATACCCCCAAAAGAATTTGATTCTTATACTCTTGTAGAATTGGGGATTCGAGTTACAAATCTCTCGCAATCACCTTACCGCTTTATCTTCTTTTACTTAGTGGCGATCGCTCGCCACAACTGAATTCTTACAGTATAACCAATGTTTTTTAATTCAGTAATATTACTGTATCTTCGATCGCCTGATACAGGTAATATCTAGCCAACATCAATGAAAACAATTTTATCGAAGTTGATGGGATTCGCTTTGAAACTCTTGTATCCAAGCAAGACCCAATAAATAAAAAAATGAAATCACATGAACCTTTTAGCAATACTCTCGATCGAGCCAATGGAATCCACCTAGAAATATGGGAACCAAGTTTGATAGTATTACCTATCCCACAAAGAACGCTACCGGAAAGTATTTCTTTTGGATTATGGTTGAAGTTGACTAATCAAACATTAAAACCTTGGGAAATTGATTCCGATCAAATAATCATTCCAGAACTAATAGCGTCTGATGGTAAAATTTTAGAAAGAGAATTAAATACTGACCCTCAAAGAAATGAAGCAAATACACCCTATAAAGGCGATAACTTAGTCAATAGAGTAGTCTATTCTATTTCAAGTTTAATTGATAATCTTACCAGAAGAGGGATTTCGTGGGTGAGTTCTAAAACAGCAATCTTCATATCAATTGTTGCTAAAGTTTGTTGGGAAAAAGATTTACTACAGTTACAGTTGTTAACGAATAGATGTCAAGCTTTAAACAGCTCGTGTTTTGATGCCCTGAACGGAGGAAGTTATCAACTCAGATTCATATACGAATCAAGTAGAGATCGAGCAAAATATCAGCCTAAAGAAGAAATTTTACAGTTGAGAAATACCAAACAAAGAAAAGGCGATCGCTTAACCACTCCTTTTGTCAACCTACGCTTGGTTGAAACCAAACCAAATGATAAAGCCATAGAAGTAGATGGTATTCGCTTTGAAACAACATTACCTGAAACAGTATTAAGCTTGCCAGAGAAGAAAAATGGCATGGAAAAATCAGTACAAATTGGCATTCTGATTACTAATAACAGTCATACTGATTTTTATTTTAGTTTTTACAGCGCGCTAATCCCTGAACTTCTTAGTCCAGATGGACAAACAGTACAGACAGATTACAGTACCTTTCATTTAAAGAGGATATTAGCATCCGATCAGCTTTTATCACTACCAGGAAAAAGCATTACTTTCTTTCCTGATGCTAAATTGTTGTGGAATAGAGATGGAAATTTCAATTTAAAAATAGATGCGGGAGATGGAGGAGATTGGATGTTTGAAAATCTTAAACCCGGTAGATACTGGCTTCGATTGACATATAAAAATGAAGCAACGGAAATAACAGTATGTGACAGAATTCAGAGAAAGAGAACATTGTTCAAAAATCTCTGGAGAGGAATGGTGTTATTACCTCTTATAGAACTACATTTAGAAACTCAGTCATTGTCGTCTAACTAATTTTTGCATTTTTCAACTTGTCAGTTATGTCTATAGCAACTAAAAACATTCTCTTGAAAACACATTCACTATTTTGGCTAGCCACTAGCGTTCTGATTAGTATCACAAGCCAGCCCGTTCGTGCATTCACTCTTACACCTGGCCGCGGCTGGTTTGGATTGAGTAAAGGAGCTAGTCAGAGAGTACACTGAATTTTTTAGGGAGGGTAAATTCAGTAATATTACTGTATTCTTGATCTCCTGATACAGGTAATATCTAGCCAACATCAATGAAAACAATTTTATCGAGGTCAATGATATTCGCTTTGAAATTCTTGTACCCAAGCGGATATTAGCTGTGCCCAAAAAATACCTAATTGAAAGATCGCTCGCCACAACTGAATCCTTACAGTATAACCAATATTTTATAATTCAGTAATTTCACTGTATTCTTGATCTCCTGATACAGGTAATATCTAGCCAACATGAATGAAAACAATTTTATCGAAGTTGATGGGATTCGTTTTGAAACCGTTGTACCCAAGCGAGTATTAACTCTGCCCAAGAAAAACCTAATTCAAAAACTTTCCGACCTAGGAAAGCATCTATTAAAACCACCCTTGCATCCGTCCCCTGGATATCCGGTGGAGATAGGGATTAGGATTACAAATAACAGCGATCGTCCTCTTTACTTTAGTTTTTGTCGAATAGGTGCTCGCGGGAACCATTATTTTAACGCACAACTCTATCTAGTTGAAGAAATCACACCACCAGAAAGCAAGAAAAGGGAAGTCAAGATTTATAACGGAATCAGATGGGGGTGGAAAAACCAAGTATCAGAGAAAAAACAAGATCAAGATCCGGTTTGCCCCCCTGGAAGCGAACATAATTTGGCTAGTAACAACAGTGATAGTCTAGTCGCTAGCAATAGTAGTGAATGTGTAGTTGCTAAAAAATTCTCAGACAGCCTATCATCAGGCACAGAAGAAGACAACTTTCACCTAGACGGCCTAACTCCTGGAGCCACATTTCATGCCTGGATTAACAATGACCTGCCCTCCAACCAATGCAACCCCAATACTTACCTGAGTGGATATGACGATAACAGCTATTTCCTCGGAGCTGACGATAACAGCAGTCATCTTGGTGATGGTTTTGCCTCCTCAGTCCTGGGTAGAGTATCGAGTAACGGTAGGATCAATTTATCTGTCAAGGCTGCTGATGGTGGTCGTCGCGGAGAAGATGAGGGTAACTACGAACTTTATGTCAATGTCTATGATGCTGAAGACTTCCCAATAGGAACGGATAGTGAAGAGAATAACAACGGCAGTATTCCACTCAGTGGTAGTGGAGGAGGAGGGATTATCATCGGCGGTAGCGGTGGTGGCGGTATTATCGGCGGTAGCGGCGGTGGAGGCGTTATCTTTGGCAATGAGGATGGCGGTGACATCGAATATACACCGGGCAGCACTCAACAAAATCCCATACTTCCGAGTAGAATCGACTCTGATGGCTGGCAACACTTCTCTAACGTTCCCGGTTGTCGCTGGTATGACC